>CALZMB010000163.1 GCA_945788485.1 uncultured bacterium
TTTAGAATTTACGCATATCGATAGTGATATTTTAACACTTTATGAAGAATTTTTTCGCATTATTGCTGTTGCTCGTCCCATCTTGCGTCATGGCGCAAAGTGGCACTAATTCCCCATACAGCCAGTACGGCTTAGGCATACTCAACGATCAGTCAACAGGTTTCAACCGTGGCATGAACGGCGTTGCCATGGGTATGCACGAAAGCAATCAGGTTAACTTCCAGAACCCTGCTTCCTACGCAAATATCGACAGCCTCACTTTCATCTTCGATGTCGGAGCGGCGATGCAGGTGACGAACTACAAGGAAGGCGACAGGAAGCTCAACGCCTACAACGCCAATTTCGAATACGCCGTCATGGCATTCCGTGTTCTGAAGAACTTAGGTGCAAGTGTCGGCATCATGCCTTTCTCTAACATAGGATACAACTACTACACCACAGCTGATGTCTCCAGCTCTTCGTCAACGAGCTACTCCACTTCTTATTACGGGAGCGGCGGCACACGCATCATTTACGCCGGTCTTGGCTGGAAGCCGTTCAAACCTCTCTCCATCGGTGCGAACATAGGATATTTCTGGGGTTCATACTCAAGAAGCATCGTCAACAGTTTCTCTGAAACAAACATCAACACCATCGGCAGATACTACACTGCGGACATGAGCAGCTACACCCTCGACCTCGGCCTGCAATACACAGCGTCTCTCGGCGGCAAGAACAGCCTCACGCTCGGTCTGAAATATTCTCCCGGACACTCCATCGGAGGCTCCGCCGACCTTGATGAGATAAGCACCAATTCTGAGACGAGCATCTCAGACACGACATCTTATTCTCATTCGCGCGGACTTTTCATTCCGACGACGTATGCAGCAGGCCTCGCATGGTATTATGGAAAGAAATGGAAAGTGGGCGCTGACTACAGCTACCAGAAATGGGGCGAGAAACCTTTCCCTGACCTTGAAGGTTCTGGCTACAACATGGTTGAGGGCATACTGAAAGACAGGCACAAGGTCACACTCGGCGGCGTCTATACTCACAACCCTGTCAGCCGTCATTATCTCTCCCGTGTGCAGGTGAGAGCCGGTGTCGGATATGCCACACCGTATATCACGGTAAACGGCAAGGACGGTCCGAAAGAGCTCTCTGCCTCATTGGGCTTCGGACTTCCTATCACAAACTCTTTCAACAACCGTTCCGTCTTCAACATATCATTCCAATGGATGCAGTATTCTGCTGACAATCTCATACGCGAGAATATGTTCCGCATCAATATCGGTCTGACGTTCAACGAGAACTGGTTCATGAAGTGGAAGGTTCAATAACCATCCTTCCATTCGCCCGCTGCAAATATCAATCGCGGCGGCAGCCCTTTCACACAAACAGAATGAAACACGAACCGTACAACAATCACTCAAGCGCTGCCTCTCACAACAGAAGCAGCGCATACCTTATATTATATATAACAGCAGCTGTTTTATTGCAGATATTCCTCTCTGCGTGCAACAAGAACAAAGAGCACATCGCCCCTGCCGTCCTCGACAAAGATTCTGTCTCGATGATGATAACCTACGGCACAAGCACTTTGATATCTGATTCTGGCATAATGAAATATCGTATCGTGGCAGAAGAATGGGAAGTGAACACCGTTCGTGTGCCATCACGCTGGATATTCAACAAGGGCATCTTTATGGAACAGTTCGATTCGCGCTTCCATATAGAAGCTTATGTTCAAGCAGACACCGCCTTCTATTACGACCAGAACCGTCTGTGGGAACTGAGAGGAAACGTACGCGTCAGGACAACCGACGGGCTACGCTTCATGAGCGAAGAACTGTTCTGGGACCAGCAGAAGCGTGAGTTCTACAGCAATATGTTCTCGAAAGTCATCACGCCAGAACGCACACTTCAAGGCACATATTTCAGAAGCGACGAGCAGATGACAAAATATCGTGTCACAAACTCTAAGGGCTCGTTCGAGAGCGAAGACTTCGACAAGAAGGACGAGGACAAGAATTCCGCTACAAATGATTCAACATCTGTCATGCAGCCTAAACGTCCGCCTACCACTCCGACAAAGAAATCCCCGACACAAAACAACTCCTGACAAAGCGCATTTATAGAACCCACCTATAGAAAAATCACACAGACATCATGTATATCTCTATACTCATAACGATGCTTTTCTCCGCCTTCTTCTCAGGAATGGAGATAGCATTCGTTTCGTCAAACAGGATGTTGGCAGAGATGGATTGCGACCGTGACAAACTCACGAGCAAGCCGCTGAGCATCTTCTATCAGCATCCGAACAACTTTGTCTCCACGATGCTTGTCGGCAACAACATCGCGCTTGTCATCTACGGCATACTTATCGCACGCCTGTTTGACTCCACCATCTTCAGCGGCTTGCCGGATTCTGTCCAAGTCACAGCCGACACAATTCTCTCTACAATCATCGTGCTCTTCACCGGAGAATTCCTGCCGAAAAGCATCTTCAAGAGCAATCCGAACTATTTTCTCAAGTTCTTCGCCTACCCTGCCCTCATCTGCTATATCGTCTTATGGCCCATCTCGCGTCTTGCCACGATGCTGAGCCACCTGCTTCTCCGTCTTAGCGGGAAAAAGATGCCGGACAACGAGCAGGGCGACGCTTTCTCGCGCATAGAGCTTGACTATCTCGTGCAGTCGTCTATCAACAATGCCGACAAGCCGGAGAACATTGAGACAGAGGTGAAGATTTTCCAGAACGCCCTCGATTTCTCTGAGACAAAGGTCAGAGACTGCATGGTGCCTCGTACAGAGATTTGTGCCGTGCCGGACAATTGCCCGACAAATGAACTGATGCAGAAATTCATCGAGAGCGGCAAATCAAAGATTATCGTCTATTCTGAAGACATCGACCATATCATCGGTTACATCCATTCTTCTGAGATGTTCCGTTCGCCAGACAACTGGCGTTCAAGGCTCAGGGAATTGTCTTTCGTGCCTGAGACAATGACAGCACAACGTCTGATGCAGATGTTCCTGCAGCAGAAGCGAAGCATCGGCGTAGTGGTTGACGAGTTCGGAGGGACAGCGGGCATCGTTTGCCTGGAAGACATTGTGGAGGAAATCTTCGGAGACATCGAAGACGAGCACGACAACAGCAAATACATCGCGAAACAAGTAGGAGACAACGAATACATCCTTTCTGCTCGTCTTGAGATAGAGAAGGTGAACGAGACTTTCCAACTCTCTCTGCCTGAAAGCGACGAATACATGACCGTAGGCGGTTTGATTCTCAACAAATACCAGAACTTCCCGAAGGTGAACGAAATCATCACCATTGACGACAATTTCACTTTCAAAATCATCAAGATGAACACCACAAAGATAGAACTTGTGAAACTGACTGTTGAAGCGTAAGGGACAAAAACAAAGACAAAAAACAAAGACAAAGACAAAACATAAAAAGCGAGGGCGGAACATGCTGCAATGCCCTAAACAGAACGCGGGTCGTGTCATAGGCACGGCCCGCGTTCTGTTTTTGTTTTTAGGGTGGTTCTTTTCGACCGGGCAGAAAAGCACAGGACAAAAGATGAGGCGCAAACGAAGGATGCGCACAAATGCGTGTGGCAGACTCTGCACTATAAAAACCTGATTTCAAAGCCCGGCTTTCTCAAACGATGTCTTTTCGCCAACCATCCATACGATGTCGCCATGCCGGAAGACATGCGAGGCCTCGACATGCGTCAGGTTCTGCTGACCTTGGTCGATAGCTACGACAAGCAGTTCATAATCTTCCCTTAGCCGGCTCTCAGACAACTTCTTGCCGACAAAAGGCGAGAGACGGGTCAAGACGACCTGTCTCAATACCATCTCGCGGTCGATATAGTCGCGTTCATCATCCGGCACTACAGCTTGTTCTACGACACGGCACAACTGTGCCAGCTGCGCATCCGTGCCGATTATCTGCAGTTTGTCGTTAGGGAAAATGCGCTCCATGCCGTTCGGGATGTTATGACGTTTGCCGCCTCTCAGCACGCTGCTGACATGTATTCCGAAGCGTGGCGCAAGACTCAGTTCAGCCAATGTCTTGCCTGCCCACAGCGAGTTCTCTGGCACCACCACCTCAGCCAGGTTCAACGACCGTTCTACGAGATGGTTGGCATACGATGGCAGCTGTGTGCCCTTCACTTGCGCGGCGATGTCTCTTGAGCGCAGATTGTTGATGAACAGGCGTTCAAGACGTATGCTGCGCTGCTTCACGCTTCTCGACAACACAATCAGCACAATCACGACACACCCCAGCAACAGGACGAGGGCATTGGCAAACCTGGCGAGATAGTTGCAGATATAGAACAGGAATGCCAAACAGATAGCCGAACGCAGCACTATCGTGAACACAAGGGGCAGACGATTCATATACGACTGTTGCCACAGCTTCTGCCATTCGTCGCTGTGGTTTTTCTTCATCACGATGGCACGCATGAAAGGAGCGAGCAGAAGCACCGTCACCACGCCTGTCACGCCGTTTGCCCACCAATGAGGCAACACCGAACGCGAGAAGAGCAGGAAGAAAGTCAGCATGACATACGTCACAGCTACCATCAATATCGAATAGACCACTGTATTCAGCAGCATGGCACGCAGCAGGCGATGCCATAACTGACGGATATTGGCTGAAGTGAGGGCGTGAGCAGGAGAGAAATCGTGGACTCGTGATGTAAGGCTGTTGATCTGGACAATGAGCGACGAGGGCAGATGACGTTCTATCACACGGTAGAACGGTTCCGCGCCGCGTATCATGTAAGGTGTCAGGAATGTCGTAATGACCGAGACTGCGACGACAACAGGATAGAGGAAATCCGCAATGACATGCAGCGACATTCCCAGCGATGCGATGATGAATGCGAACTCACCTATCTGCGCCATCGAGAATCCGCAACGTACAGAGGTGTGCAACGTCTGTCCTGACAGGAAAAAACCCAAGGTGCCGAAGATTGCCTGTCCGAGAAGTATGGTGAGGACAATGGCTGCTATAGGCACGGCATAATCCACCAGCACCGCCGGTTCGACCAGCATGCCGACAGAGACGAAGAATATCGCTCCGAACAGGTTCTTCACCGGCTCTATCACACGCTCCACCTTTTCTGCCTCTACTGTCTCGGCAAGGATGCTGCCCATGACAAAGGCTCCGAACGCGCTGCTGAACCCTGCCTCTTCCGACACGACAGCCATCAGGCAGCAGAGGCCAAGCGAGACAATCAGCAGTGTCTCGGATGTCATCAGTTTCCTTACTTTCTTCAGCAGCAGCGGGACAGCGAATATCCCGACCACGAACCACAGTATGAGGAAGAAGCCTATCTTCACTATCGACATGAGCATTTCGCCGCTGTCCGGACTGCCGCCTGTCGCTACAGCAGATAGCATCACCATCATCACT
>CALZMB010000164.1 GCA_945788485.1 uncultured bacterium
AGCTGATGTCAAAAGACATCTCTGAACTTGTAGAGATTGCACGTTCATTCAACATCGAGCCCGAGACAATAGGCTCGACAGAAGAAGCTATAGACCAGATACTCGCCTTGCAAGAGAATGCAGAAACACAAGAGCCTGCAAAACGCACACGAAAAAGAGTCATCAAGAAAGACACAACCGACCACGTTTACAGTGTCAACGGCATTGACGGTGAAAACCTCGACACAAAAGCCGCAAAACGTAAAGCAAAAGCGAGCACAGAGATATTCTCAACGCCCTTGACAAATGACGCTGCATCCCCTTTCCCGAAACACCGCGGAAGGAAATCCAAGGCTGAGATTGAATACCTCGCAAGTCTGGCTGAAGCCGAGAAGAAGAGACAGGAAGAATCCGAGAACCGGGAATCTGCCGAGATTGTGCCGCCCTCTGCCACAGCTCAAACACACGCCTCAGAAGACAACCTCTACGGTGAAGAGGCTGCCCCTCAGCAAACCGAAGCGATGGCGGGCGGGCAACCGCTTTACGCCGGTTATCAAAACTCCGGCATCGACGCGCCAAACCAGCAGGATGTGAACGAGACGGCTTATGTGCCCGAAGCTGCTTTCGGACCCTCTGAAGAAACGCAAGATGAGACATCGGCAAATCTCATAGCCCAGCTGCAGGCGAAGATGAACGCTCAGAACGAAGGGATATATTACGACAACAGCCAGCCCGACGGCATGGATACATACGACGACCACTATATCTGGGAAGGAGACCCCGGAGACGGCACTGACTTCATCATTGTCGAAGACCTGCCAATAGAAGACACGGGAGCGACGATGTCGGTCGATATCTTCGACAACCCGGTCAACACATCTATCATCGACAGCTACACACAGCAAGAGAACGAAGATTCCACACCAGCTTACTCGTTCGAGAACATCGTCAAGACAATAGGCCTCGTGGAGATAATGCCCGAGAACTACGGCTTCCTCCGTTCGAGCGACTATAACTACCTCTCGTCTCCCGACGATGTCTTTGTCCCCATGCCCGTCATCCGCAAATACGGGCTGAAAACAGGCGACGTCATCGAATGTACGGTATGCCCGCCAACGACAGGCGAGAAATATTTCACCATACAGAACATTGAACGCATCAACGGGCGCGACCCGCAGGAGATACGCGACCGCATACCTTTCGAACACCTCACGCCACTCTTCCCGGACGAGAAGTTCAACCTCTGCGGCAATCCTGCCACGACAAACCTCTCAACCCGCATCGTTGATCTCTTCTCGCCTATCGGCAAAGGACAGCGCGCCCTTATCGTAGCGCAGCCAAAGACGGGCAAGACGATACTGATGAAAGACATCGCCAACGCCATCGCCGCCTCACACCCCGAGGCATACCTGATGATGCTGCTCATCGACGAACGCCCGGAGGAAGTCACCGACATGGCACGCACCGTCAATGCAGAGGTCATCGCATCAACCTTCGACGAACCCGCCGAACGCCATGTGAAGATAGCCGGACTGGTGCTTGAGAAAGCGAAGAGAATGGTTGAATGCGGGCATGACGTGGTGATTTTCCTCGATTCCATCACTCGTCTCGCCAGGGCGTACAACACCGTAGCCCCGGCAAGCGGCAAAGTGCTCACCGGCGGCGTTGACGCAAACGCCTTGCAGAAACCGAAACGTTTCTTCGGAGCGGCGCGAAACATAGAAGGCGGAGGCTCGCTCACCATCATCTCCACAGCCCTCATAGACACTGGCTCAAAGATGGACGAAGTGATTTTCGAAGAGTTCAAAGGCACAGGAAACATGGAGCTGCAGCTCGAACGCTCGCTCTCAAACAAACGAATCTTCCCCGCTGTCAACCTCGTACAGTCCAGCACACGCCGCGACGACCTGCTGCAAGAGAAGACTGTGCTTGACAGAATGTGGATAGTAAGGAAATTCATCTCTGACATGAATCCGGTCGAAGCCATGAACGAGATACACTCACGCCTTGAGCGGACAAGAGACAACGAGGAGTTCCTGCTCTCCATCAACAACTGACACGCAAACCCTACATCTGCGGAAGGCTGCACTCTACAAGTGTACGCTTTCCGCATTTTCTTTTAGCCCGCAAACACAGAAATCATACAACAAAGGCTTTGTATGGAAAGAGGTGCTGAGAAGAAGCCTTTAGGATGACAGTTGTTTCAGTTTCAGTTGTTTCAGTTCAAAAAATGATACCTATACAACTCTAATCTATCTTCTAATATATTTATAACTTATCGATATATAGATAGTTATATATATAAATATATGCAAGAACAGTAGTTGACACCCCTTCAAAAAACAACTGAAACAACTGAAACTGAAACAAACTTATTCTCTATAAAGCCTATCCTCTAAACTTAATTTGTTGATTCACAACACATTATAAAATTTTTGTAACCCCCCCCTGAGAAGCGACGCCCCACACGCGCCGGAAGAAGAATCAGACCCGCTTTGTCTTTAGCACAAACCAGCAGCGCAGCCCCGCACGGCCGTCAATCCTAAAGGCTCAAATCATCGCTCGCGAACACTGCCCGCAACGCTTGCCTTTGACGCTCTCAGCAGCAGCGAATGTTGCTTTCAGGACGCACGTTATGAGCCTCTGTGCAGAAAGAAGCGGGCGCATGAATCTGCACGTGCGACGAGACGCTGCAAGGAAAGGCGGGTTCTATAAATGCGCTTTGTCAGATTTTGAGATTGTTTTTGAGGGAAAATTGAAAGTTGTAGAGTTGAGCGTAGCGGGCTACGTGACCGATACGACTTACAATTTGAACCGACGCTCGAAGCAAGAGCAGAAGAAATGCTTGCATTTATTATGCCTTGCGAGGAGGAGGAAGCCGAAGGCAACCAAAAAGAATCCAAAAGATGGCAAAACGTTAACCCTTAAATATTCATAAAATTGACGGTGGGCATTTATAGAACCCACCTAATATCAGAAAGCAGAAAAATGTCTGGGAGAAGGAAAAACCATGAAGAATGAAAAAACGCTGCTTATAAGCACAAAAAAAATAACGTTCCGGAAAGAACGTTATTTTTTTTGTACACCCTTAGGGGCTCGAACCCTAGACCCACTGATTAAGAGTCAGTTGCTCTACCAACTGAGCTAAGGGTGCGTGAAGATGTCTCATTGCTGATGCAAAGCATCTTCTTATTCATGAACTTGTACACCCTTAGGGGCTCGAACCCTAGACCCACTGATTAAGAGTCAGTTGCTCTACCAACTGAGCTAAGGGTGCATACAAGTGCCTTTTCTTCAAAAGCGAGTGCAAAGTTACTGCTTTATTTTGGATTACGCAACTTTTTTGGCTGTTTTTTTACAAAAAACATATCATTCGGCATATTTCTATTGACTTTAGTCATTATTTTTCGTTTTCCTCATTCGATTTTCACGCATGGCAGCGCACGTCACGAGCTGCGCCTCTGATTTCTCATCCTATCAGTTTGTCACGATATTCCTGCGGAGTGAATCCCAGCCTTTGCTTGAAAAGGCGGATGAAATACGACACATCGTCAAACCCGACCGCCATCGCTATTGCCTTTACAGACAATTCCGTCCCGAGCAGAAGCGACTGGGAATGTTGTATTTTCTTCTTCAGTACATATTGCAGCGGTGTCGTTGACATGACACGTTTGAACACGCGGATGAAGTTCAGCTTCGACATGCACACCTCGTCAGACAGTTTTCCGACAGGCAGGGGCTCGCTGATATGCTGCTGTATATATTCGATGATATGCGCGACGCGTGCATCAAGCGCCAAGACCTTCGGCGTTGCGAATTTCATGAAATACGAGAAGATGATGGCTACCATGCCATGCAGCTGCATGCGCTTATAGAGAGGCATCCTCATGAACGCCTGCGCGTAGTCTCTGTATGACTGATGGTTCAGGAACTCCTCAGCGTCTCGCGTGGGCAGATGCAGCTGCTGATAGAACGTGCAGAAATTTTCAAACAGCAGTTCCACAGCCGGCAACGCCTCTACCTCCATCGGGAAATTGTACAGCTCGAAAAGGTTGTTTGCCGTGTGCGACTGATGATAGACAAACAGATAGAAAAAATCGCAGCCCGGCGAGCATTGGTAGGAGTGCGGGATGTAAGGCGGGAGCATGTACATCTTCCCTCCTTTCAGGCTGACGTCGCCTTGGGGCAGGTGGAAAACCGCGCTGCCTTGCCTCACATAGAATAGGCGTATGAAAGGCGACGAGATGTCCTCGTTGCTCCAATGATGTGAAGTGACGGCATGTCCAAGGTTCAGCACCACAAAATCCGTGAGTTCTGTTCTGTTCATAAGCGGGTTGGCAGCGGGGGTGTGACAAAACGTGTTTCCTGTTCCGGGACGTCAAAGGTAGTCTTGGTCACTTGTCAAAGTCGTGACGCCCCAGTCGTTGTCGTATGTGTCATCCGCTGATAGGGATGTGTTGAGATTGCCTCCAGAGTTTCAGGTTTTCTGCAGACCGGCGTTTCAGGTTGTCAGAGAACACCCATTCTGCAAATCTCTCTGTGATGAGCTGCACCGCCTGCTCTGACGGGTGAAGCATGTCCGCGGCATAGAAACGGTAGTCGCGCAGCTCGTCAAGCATAATCTCGTACGACGGGAAATAGAAGGCATTGCCGAACTCTTTTTCTATCGCGTCGGCAAGGAGCAGGAGCTTTGATTTCTGGAGCTGTGATTCATGAAAACCGTATTTTCTGTAGCGATAGGGACTGACGGTCAGGCAGACCTTCATTTCGGGGAATGTTTGTGACAATCGTTTTATGAGACTCCCCCACTCTGCTTTCAGCGCGTCAGCAGCCGGGTCTTCTTCAACAAAAACGGACGGCAGTTCCTTATGGCAGTTTGCCACGACACATCGTGAGCCTTCTCTCAGACGATAGCAACGTGTCGTGCCGAAGGTTATGCACAGCAATCGCGTCCGGGTCATCATCTCGCGCGCCTGCCGCAGGCTCTTTGTTATGCTCTCGACACAGATTTCTCGTTGTTTTGAAGAGAACCTGCCGGAGAACAGCCAGCTGTGATACATTCCGTCACGCCCTTTGAACACCGATGCGTTGACAGCCTCTTCGCCATGCCTTTCTGAGACCAGGAGAGCCAGCGCCTGATGTATGCTCACCGGATTGTACAGCACCCCGAAGGGATTGACGCAAACCATGTCTTCACCCATACGGTGCTGCAGCTGCTCACCGACATTCTGGGCGAAGCATGAGCCGAGGGTGAACACCACATCACCGTCTTCTATACGGAGAGGAGGCGTTGGCAGTGAAACAGTTGTAAAGAGTTGCATATAATATCAAGCCAAATGCGGCTATTTGACTGTTATGATGGATTTTATGTGTCGGCTGCAATCACAAAGGGAAGAGGCCGTACAACTCAGCGTC
>CALZMB010000165.1 GCA_945788485.1 uncultured bacterium
CCTATTCGTTTAAGGCTGCAACGACAGACGATGCCACAACAGGCAACGTGAGAACATTCGCTACAGCCGACGGCAAATATCTGCACACCCTTGTCTCTTCTGCAATCTACAGCGAGGTGTCTCCGTCTAATGTGACATCAGAGAAGAAGGCAGTCTCTTCGCTTTCTCTCGTTAAGATGCCATGCCAAGCAAACGCTGAAGCAGAGCAGGTGTTCGGCTATATCGCCATGTCAGGCCTGATAGGCAAGCAATACAATCAGGGAGACGACATCACAGCATTCTCTAATGTCCTCTCCTCCGGCAATATCGCAGAGGGCGTGACATCTCCAAACTTCATGGAAAGTCTTTCCGGCGCGTTCTTCTTCGCAGAAGCGGAAGCCCCGAAGATCATCACGAAATACAACGTGACAATCAACCCTGTGACAGAGACAGGTGTCGTAGAAGCACTTGAGAGCATCGTGGTGACATTCCCGGAACTTACTGCAGTCACACTTGCCGACGCTTCTAAGATAAGCCTGAAGGGCGTGAAGACAAATGCAGTGGTGCCGGTAGAAGGCACTCCTGTTGTCGAAGGCAACATCGTGACAATCAAGTTCGGCGAACTTGCAAACGACACATATAGCTTCACAGCGGCAGAAGGCGCGTTCACATACGCTAAGGACGGCGAGACAGTCACCGTGCAGGAAATCACTGCGTCGTTCACAGTGAACTATGTTGACGAGTTCGTGTATGACCTGAACGACCTGCCTAACCGCATCATCCTCGACAACAACTGGGGTGATAAGGATATTAATCCACGCGAACTGAACAAATTATCAATCCAGTTGCAGGATGACAAGCAGAACTCTATAGAGACGTACCTTAACCCTGACGCAGAGGTTGATTTGATTTACAATATGTATACATATTTAGCGAAAGGTAAGTTCGAGAAATATACCACCTCTGAGACCTACACAGAGAACGTCTTCATCCGCAACGGCGTGGAGATGGGTGTTGTATCACTTCAGTCGGGCACCAATATCTTGCTTGTTGATGGAACCAAATACAGCGATTTCGGCTTGGTTCCGGGTGATGAGATTGTTGAAAAGGAACGAATAAAGTACTACTATCACATGAAGCTCAACCTCGACAAAGAGATGAACGAGCAGACAGCTAAAGACGGTCTCTATTGGTTCAACATCCCAAAGGAGACCTTCGGCGACGCAATGTACAACAGTTGGCTCAACGGCTCAGTTGTAGCGAAGCACGACTGTCATGTCAACCACTTCAGCCAGATTGTTGTAGAGGTTGACAAGACAGCGACAGCAATCACAGACATCAACGCCGACGAGAAGACTGACGATGCCATCTTCGACATCTCCGGCCGCCGTGTCAACAGCACTGCAAAGCCGGGTCTCTACATCATCAACGGCAAGAAGCATATCGTGAAATAATTTTTCAGTAAAAGAATACGGGCAGTCATGCCGGTTGACCGCATATATCGGCATGACACCTGTTTGCAACTTAGGGCACTGTGACGACTGCCACAGTGCCCTTTGCATTATCTTTCACTGCTTGAAACACGTTATATGCCGTCATCTCTCCGCTTGTCATGACAGGCGGCAAGGTTGTCCCTTTTTTTCCGTTCAGAGTGTTCTCAGACGCCTCGTATTTTGTGTTGTTATGACAAAAAACGTCTATTGTGACAAATGTTATGTCCCTTTTTGCTCTATTTGACAAATTATTGCTAACTTATGTCACATAATTTTCAGGTTAATTACACCAAGAACAATAAATTAAAACAGTAAAGATGAGAAAGATTTTACTTCTGATTCTTGTTATGGCAATGCCAGTCATTGCCTTCGCATCTGCAGACTGGAGAGAGAAACTGTCTGTAGAAGACGTGATGAAAGTCATCACAGCCTCGCATCCTCAATGCGCCTCGCATCCGGCAGAGCTTCGCCGTCTGTCAGAGAAAGTGCTTGGCATATCTCCTGCCCAGAACAGCGACGCTGCTGTTTCTGATGCTGACCCAGCACCTGTTGTAGGCCAGAAGCGTCTGTCAAACAAAGACCTGATTGCGCTGCTGCTCGCGCTCGGCTTGACAGAAGCCGACTTGGACTATATCCAGAACGTCGTGATTCCTCTCTATAACTACACCACGGAGAACCGCGAGGTGCCTGCGAACACCACGATGAACATGCAGGTTGACACTGTAGCGAAGGCACCGTTCGACGGTTGCCACTTCGGCATCGGCAATATCATCAACACCTACGACCCCTTCTATGTCGATACCTGCGCCTGCCGCGAGTTCGGAGGCAAGCCGAAGGTCAACGGGGCTTATCCCTGGGGCATGGTGGCTGTCGGCAACAACATCATCTGGGGCACGGTGAACAACATCCTTTGTATGCCGTCGTGGCAGCCGCTGACCTCTCTTGGCGGCAACGAGCCTTACGAGAACTCATGCTGGGTTTGCGAATATGAAAAGGGCGTGCGCAAAGGCGTGGGCAAGAACGGCGATATGCTCACCCCTCGCGTTTATATGTACAACACCCGCACCGGCTATGTCCGCGACATCACTCCTTCCACATCGAAGGCTTATGTGCTTGAAGACTGTCTCGGCCTCCGTTCAGCCGGCGCGCATAACGGTGTCGTTTTCCTCGGCGGTCCCGGCTTAGACAGCGACCAAGGTCAGACATCCACACGCTCCGCTTTCCTTGCTTTCGACTATAACGGCGCCTTCCTCGGACAGTCTGAGATGTCTGACGTCGATGGCTATAAAGTCACTGACGTGCGCCGCTGGTTAGTTTATAACGACGTGCTCTACTGCGGCGTGGCGATATACGACCATGACAGCGGCAAGACACGCGGCGCCATCTTGCGCTGGTACGGCGATATGTCAGAGCCGTTCAAATTCCATATCGTAGGCTTCACCGCCAATGAGGCAGGCGAGATTTGCGCGCACAACGGCAGACTGTATGCCGGCGGCTGGCCTACAAACAACCTTCGTCAACCTGCCATATTTGAGGGACCTGTAGTGCCGGAAGGCGGCCTCACCCCGGAGATGGCGACAGAGTGGGAGATAAAATGGACGATGTCACAGTATGAGACCAATCCCGCTAACCTCCCAATGGAGCAGTGTTCTATGCTGCGTTCTTACAAAGGCAAGCTCTATTGGAGCATCTGGTATGTGCAGTACGCCGTTCTCGCCACTCTCTCCGGCACGAACATCAAGCTTTCCACTCCTCAGGGCCTCGCCTACATCCTCGCCACGATGCGTCAGGCGACACTGTGGCGCACCGGCGATTTCTCAGAGGTAGAGCTTGTGTATGGCGAGGAGGAACTGCCGGGCTACGACTGGCAGAAAGGCGAAGTCATTCTCCCGCGTCCTAACGCCAGCGGCTACAAGCCTCTTTACGGCCGTGCCGGCATGGGCAGATATTTCACATCTTATATATGGGCGTCGGAGGAATATAACGGCCATCTCTATTTCGGCACGATGTCTCCCGAGGCATGTATCGAGCCTGCCGTAGAATCGACGCTCAACGAAGAGGCAAAGGAGACGCTCGCCACTTTCGCAGCGCTTGTCGGCTCTTCAGACGCGACAAAAGGCTATGAGTTCTACCGTATGGTTGACAACGACACTCCTGCCGAGACAATCACAGAGAACGGCTTCGGCAACACAGCTCAGTATGGCGTGCGCAACATCGTTCTGGCTGACAACGGCTCGAACATGTATCTCGGCACGGCAAGCCCGTTCAACCTCAACGAGTATGGCGGCTGGCGCATACTCAAGTTCCACGACGAGGACTATGTCGATACCGGCATCACTGACGCTACGACAGTGCCTGCCAGCATTCTGGTGAAGAACGAGAACGGATATGTCAGCATCTCGTCGTTCCGCAACGAGAAGATTGAGAAGCTGACGGTGGCAGACCTCTCGGGCCGCGTAGTATATACAGAGACTCCAAACAGGGGCGACGCCTATCTCTTCGCCTCAGAGCTTGGCACGGGAGTTTTCGTTGTCACTGTGACAACGGCATCCGGCTCGTGGACAGGCAAGGTGAGCCTCTGACGGATTTCACATTATAGAACCCACCTATAATCAGACAACAGGATGTATGTGCTTGTACAACGGCTGACAGCCACAGGCACATACATCCTGTTGTCTGTTTAAAATATGTGTAATATGTATGCAAATACAGGTTCTGCACAGAAAAAGTGTATCATAAACGAATAATTATCATTATTTCAGACTAAAAATGAAGAAAAATTGTTGTTTTAGTTGGTTATTTCAGTTATTTTGTCTAATTTTGCAGCAAAATTACTATGTTCACGTATTATGTGCGTGCAAGAAGACAGAGTTATTTTTAATCGATTAAATAAACATTCAGTACAATGAAAAAACGTATTTTTTCTCTCCTTATGCTGTCAATGATGGCATTCGGCATGGTATCAGCTCAGAACCAGCCAACTGAGCAGGTATCTTACACATTCAACCCACACTGGTTCATCCAGCTTCAGGGTGGTGCCCAGGAGACACTCGGCGAGGCAAAGTTCTTCGACCTCGTTTCTCCGACAGCACAGGTTGAAGTGGGCTATCAGTTCACACCGGTATGGGCTCTCCGTCTCGGTGTCAACGCATGGCAGAGCAAAGGCGGCTGGGGTGAAGGCACCGCAGGCGCATGGGGGCTCAGCCACAACACATACAAGTGGAACTATGTCGCTCCTGCCGTGGACGTCAAGTTCAACATCATCAACGCTATCTGCGGATGGAACAAGGACCGCTGGTTCGGCCTGAACGTCATTGCAGGTGCCGGCGTCAACTTCGCACAGAACCTCGACGACGCTGCTGACATCTACGCTATCGACCCGCTCCTCCTGCAGCACTATCGCACCGGCACTTCTATCATGCCTTTCGGACGCTTCGGCCTTGACTTCGACTTCGCCGTATCAAGCCGCGTCTCTCTCAACCTCGAGGCTATGGCACACGTGCTGAACGACCACTACAACGGCAAGCACACCGACAATGCTGACTGGTATTTCAACGCTCTTGCAGGCGTGAAGATTGCCCTCGGCAAGACTTACAACAAGCACGTTACTGTAATCGAGCCGGAACCTGTTGTCGTACCGGAGCCGGAACCAGAACCAGAACCGGAACCTGTCGTAGAAGTTGTTGAGCCTTTCCGCTGCAACGTATTCTTCAAGATCAACAAGACTGTTGCTGAGGCTCCTGAGCTTGCAAAGGTTGCTGAACTTGCTGCTTACATGCAGAAATATCCTGAGTGCAAGGTTACTCTCTCAGGATATGCTGACAAGGGTACGGGTAACGCCAAAATCAACGCTCGCCTCTCTGAGGGACGTGTGAACTATGTTGCCAACATCCTCCGCA
>CALZMB010000166.1 GCA_945788485.1 uncultured bacterium
TGGTATCTCTCTGGCAACAAGTTCGAGACATCATCCAAGTGGGCGCCAAGCAAAGCGATATGGAGCGACGCAGAGCTGCAGAAGGTCAACGCCAACAACCTCTACGGTGCTGTGGAGAACAACGCCAGCCGCGGCATCAACCTCACAGGCACAAACGCCTCGACATACATCATGACATCCGTGCCGTACGCGCTGAGCGGCATGACATACGAATCGGCTGACGCCGCATATCAGAAGGTCGTCACACAGGCAGGAGCGTCCCTCCCACGCTACGACGAGGTTGACCGCCGACTGCTCGATGAGGCTGCCGGAAAGATTGACCCGCAGTTCGCCGGACCGTCCATAACGACCGACCCCGGCATCATAGACTCGCCCGACGACATCAAGCTCACTGAGCACGACACTTATCTCGTTGCCGGCAACATCTATACCAACTATCCCTTCCTCGGCATGAGAGACGGCGACAAGTACGCTGTTGACACCGACGGCGACGGCATGCCCGACGCATACGAGACAGAGAAGGGACTCAACCCCAACGACGCTGCCGACGGCGCAGCTGCCGCTGCCAACGGCTACACCAACCTTGAGAACTACCTCAACGGCATAGCCGACGGCTCTATCAACAAGGCAAACTACGAGACAAGCACATACCCCGTCATACCCGGAATGCCTTCGGCCGTTACCATTTCCTACACCGGCAATGTGCAGACAGCAAAGACTGTCAGCATGGGCGCAGCAGTCACACTGCCTGCAACCACAACGGCAGGCGGCGAGGTGAAAGGATGGATAGGACAGAGCGGATATTACGAGGCCGGCAAGGCGTACGCCTTCACTGCCGACATCACCCTCACAGCCGTCATAGAGATAACGTTCAAAGGCAGCGACGAGCCTGCCGTGCTCACGCTCATAGGCTCTTCTGTTACGCTTCCTGAACTCAAAAAAGATGGCTACACCTTCGAGGGATGGAACGACGGAAGCCAGACCTATCCCGCCGGCACAACCCAGACATTCAGCTCTTCTGTCACGCTGATTCCGGTATTCAAAGAGGCGGAAGGCCTTTCCGGCTCCGGCTCCGGCAACGTGGCATGGCCATGTGCAGGATCGTTTGACATCAAAGGCGCGCAGGAACCGCTCGGAATGTTCTCTTCCGCAACCCTTGCGCTCGGCTCAGGACTGACGTATGTGGCAAAGAATGACAGGCTGACGCCAAAGACATCATACGCAGGAGTCGATCCGAAAGAAAAGAGTACAGTCGCTTCGGAGAATGCCGTGATAGACCTTCTGCTCCAGCCTACGGCAGGACTAAAGTTCAAGCTGAAGAACATCTCGTTCACCACGATGCGCTTCGGAACAGGCGGCGGACTGATTGACGTGGCTACAAAGCTCGGCGATGCAGGCGAAGTGGTCCGCCAGACAGGCATCAAGCCTAACCGCGATAGCGAAAACAAAGTAAATTATCCGGGACTTCCAGTCTCCATCGATGTGACAGACATGCAGGCTTCTGACCAGCCTCTGCGCATAAGGCTCTATGTCTATAACCTTGATCCCGGAAAGCAAGTTGGTTTTAATAATATAGTTGTTACTGGTGAGTGGGAGGGCACATCGCAGGCAGAACGCTTCTCTTTCTCTGCCGCAGCCTCTCCCACATCAGCCGGAACAGTGACGCAGAACCCGACAGGCAGCTCGTTTGAGCCAGACACCGAGATTCAGCTCAGCGCCACAGCGGCAGACGGCTATTTCTTTGTCAACTGGACTGACAACAGCGGCACGGTCGTTAGCACACAGCCGTCGTTCACCTACACCGTCAAAGCCAACACTGCGCTCAAGGCCAACTTCAAGTCGGAAGCAGACTATGCAGGCATCTTCCAGAACTGCGCGCCATACGATGCCGCCGTGGATGACGTCAACGGACTGAAGCTCGCGCTCAATGCAGCATCGGCACGCACTGACAAGACAGCACGCTACCGCATCTTCCTCCACAACGGAACATACGATTTCGGCACAACAGCAAAGACCGCCGTGGTGGAGAACACCTCGCTAATCGGCGAGAACATGGACGGCGTGCTGCTGAAGAACGACCCGGGAACTGTGACGAGCTATCAGGAACAGACCCCCGTGCTCTTCATCGATCAGAACCAGAACAACGTCTATATGCAAGACCTCACCATAAGGCAGAACCGCGACTGGGAGACAAAGACTTCACAAGGCCAGGCCATAGCCCTGCGCCAGCGCGGAAAGAGGGCTATATACAAGAATGTGGCGATGCAGGGCGTGCAGGACACCTACTATCTGAACAAGGGTGACGCATCAGCATACTTCGAGGACTGCGCCATGGCAGGAGAAGTTGACTTCATCTACGGCGACGGCACGATGTTCTTCCAGAACTGCCGCCTGCAGCCAGTCTCTTCACGCGCCTGCATCACCGCCTCCAATGCGCCGGCCGGATATAAAGGCATCGTATTCAACGGCTGCTCCATCGAGCGACGCACGGATGCAAAGGACGCTGTCACAGGATATGCACTCGGTCGTCCATGGGGCGATTCGCCTGCCGTGACATATATCAACACGACGATGAAGGTGCAGCCGCAGGCAACGGGATGGAGAAGTATGACATCGGGCCTCGTGGTGCGATTCCATGAGTATGGCTCTAAGGATGAGAACGGCAACGCGCTCGACCTCTCGTCCCGCTCAATCTCAGCTTGCTCGGCAGCAGCCGGCTCTGACAACCCGGTCATCACAGCTGAGGAAGCAGCAGCCTACTCGCTGGACAAGGTCTTTGCCAAAGTGGCAGCCGATTGGAATCCTGCAGCCGACGCAGCGCAGCTCACCCCGACAACGCCGAGCATCAGCGGCAGCACACTGTCATGGCAGGCTGTGAATGGCGCGCTGGGTTATGCCGTCGTGAAGAACGGCAAGGTGGTGGCTCTGACAACACTCACATCTTACGCCATCGACGATGCTTCGGCTGCCTACGCTATACGTGTCGCCAACAACATGGGCGGCTTGAGCGTACCGTCTGCCGCGACATCAACAGGCATCGAGAATGTCGTGAGCGACGGAGACAATGCCGCTGACGCTCCGATGTACAACATCGCAGGCCAGAGAGTGACATCCTCGGCAAAAGGCATCGTCATCATCAACGGAAAGAAATACATTCGCAGATAGGAAAAATACCAATCGGATATACAAATTTTTTCGCTGAACGAGAAAGGGTGTGCCAACCAGTACAGACTGAGTTGGTACACCCTTGCAGTTTTTCTGAGAGTTCTTCAGGTGGCTTCTTTATGTGGCTTCTTTAGCAGAGTAGAGACATTCGTTGTGTCATGTCATGCGCCGCGATGTGGCGTTACGGCGTGACGCATCCTTTCATCGACTTCAGGTAGGCTTTCGCGGAGCCGAATTTCAGGAAGAGGTCGAGGCGGATGGGTATGTGTCGGCGGTCGTCTGTGACGAAGAAGCGTACAATCTCTTTCTCCTTGTCGCCTTCGCCTTCGATGTATGAGAGTTCGAGGCATTTGTATTTCACGTCGTCTTCAGCTTTTACCGTTGATTTGCCGCGGTATCTTAGGCGTGCCGTCTGCACGCCGTTGCCGTCGGCTATGGGGAAGAGGATGGTGCGTCCGGGTTTCCAGCCGTCGGTTGAGAAGTTGCGTGCGCGGAGGAAGATGGAGAGCATGTCGTAGATGTTCTGCTTAGAGCTTTGCTTCTTCTGCTTCCGTTCGCCGCTTGCCGTCAGCTCTTTCATCGTCACATGGCAGCCGTTGTTGTATTCGTAGAAGAGTTCATCGACATAGTATCGTTTCCCCTCGTCGGCTCCTTTGCGGTAGTAGAGAGGGATGAGGTCGCGTGTGGTGTAGCAGAGCAGCGTGTCGCGCAGGCGGAAGTATTTGTCGATTTTCGCGCTGCTCTTTGTGGTGAGCGCGCAGCGGTAGGCTTTCTTGCCCGCATAGTCGCATTCGGTTGTCTTCATTGTCGCTGTCCCGGCGTTGAGCCAGATGAATTTCCAGTTGAAATACATCTTGTATTCGAGTGTCTCGCCGCCTTTGAAGGCGGTGTTTTTCAGCGGTTGCTGTGCCTGTGCCGACACTGCGGCGGCGATGGTGAGGAAGATGGTGAGAATGAAGCGCGGAATCATGAGAGGATTGTTTTGTTTGTGAGTTGTAATAGCTTGTTGTCGCAGGATGGCGGTTTCAGCTTCCGCCGGTTTTCGCCATGACGAGTATGGTTGAGAGCAGCATCTGCTGTTCGGAGATGTATCTGAAGCCGCCGGTGCCGTCGTGGGAGCCCCATGAGTTCTTGCAGATGAAGTATCTCTTGCGTTCTCCTGCCTTGCCGTGTGGCGGGCGGGCGTATGCGATGCCGACGATTGCCATGCAGTGGTCGTCGGTGAGGATGTGCCGTTCGAACAGCCGCTGGCGTTCTTGCTGTATCGCGCTGAAATATGCCGTGCTGTCTGCCGTGCCGGCAAGTCGCCGGTCGGGGGCAGCGGCGAGGCTCATGCATCCTTCCCATGCTACGGGGTAGCGGTTGGCGAGTGATGTGACGACGAGACGCAGCAGTTCGTCTGCCCTGATGTTACGGGCGGTGTGCATCTGTGTGTTGTCTCTCACCTCTATGACGTTCTGTGTGCCGAAGGGGTGGTGAGCGAACGAGGTGTAGGCTTGCCATTCGCCGGGGAGGCAGACGCTGTGCGCGAACTCTAACGGGGTGTATTCTGCGCGATACATGAAGACGTTGCGCGGGGCGGGGCCTATCTCACGGTCGAGTGTCGCCTCTATGCTCTGCCGTGTGGCGTCGATGCCTCTTTGCTGTGCCGACATGGCGAGGGCTGTCTTGCGTACTGAGCGTGCGAGACGTGCAGAGGGCATGGGGTCGGCATGGTAGCTGTCCCATGCCACGATGCCGTAGGTCTGGATGAGACGCATCGCCTCGGGCAGTGTGCCGCGCATCGTGACGTTGCGATGTGCGAGGTATGTCATGTCTGCTTGTTCGGCTAAGCTGTGGCGCGCGAGCCAGAGGGGTGAGAGATTGACTGAATCGCCCGTGGCGAGGCGGTCGCTCTCTATCGTGGCGAGCATGGCGTATAACCAGCACAGTGCCGACAGCCCCTGATTCTTCACTGGAGTGGTGGGGAGCAGCGTCTCCACCGTGAAGCTATCGGGGACAGCCGACACTGTGTGGTGAGTGTCATCATTATGAGAGACCTGTCTGCACCCTGCGAAGAGGGCGACAGACAGGATGAGAATGAGAAGCGTTTTTTTCAGGTGATTTTTTTTAGTTGACAAGTTGACGAGTTGACAAGT
>CALZMB010000167.1 GCA_945788485.1 uncultured bacterium
GACGAGCAGGACTGCCAACAGGGCGAGGGGTGTGGATGTTCGGTGTTTCATTTTAGTATTGCTTTGAATTAAATGAGCGCGCATGAGTGTGTGCCCATGCGCGTAAAGATGAGGGTCACTCGGCGGCGGCGTAGAGCACCTCGCTGAGTGAGGGATGAATGTGTGTCATGTCGCGGAGCTGAGGGAGGGTCGTGTCTTTACACATCAGGACGCTGACCTCCTGGGCGAGGTCGGCGGCATGTGCGCCGAAGACGTGGCAGCCGATGATGCGCTGTGTCTCCGCGTCGCAGATGAGCTTCAGCAGGCCTTCTGTCTCGTTCATGGCGAGGGCTTTGCCGTTAGAGCGGTAGAACGCCTTTCGGCAGACATACTGCACGCCGTTCTCCTTGCACCAGTCTTCGCTCGCGCCTACGCTGGCAGCCTCGGGCATTGTGAAGACAGCGGAGGGCATGATGTCGAGGCGTATGCCGTCTGCCAAGCCGAGGATGTGGTTGACGGCGCGGAAGCCCTGCATCGTGGCGGCGTGGGCGAGCATGCACCTGCCGTTGACATCGCCGATGGCGTAGATGCCCGGCACGGTGGTCTGCATATTGTCATCGACGGCGATGCCCGCCTTTCCGTATTCTATGCCGGCGGCTTCGAGGTTCAGTCCGGCGGTGTTCGGCGTGCGTCCCGTTGCCACGAGCACCATGTCAGCATCGACGCTCTGCTCTTTGTTCTTCTTCGAGAACGAGACTTTGAGCGAGCCGTCGGCATTCTGCTCTATCGCCTGCACCGCGCTCTGCATGCAGAACTCCGCCTTTATCTGCTTCCGCAGACGTTTGGCGATGTCGCTGTCGAGGACCGGGAGACACTCTTTCAGGAACTCCACTACCGTCACTTCTGTCCCGAAGCGTGTGAAGCAGGATGCGAACTCCATGCCTATCACGCCCGCTCCGATGATGCACAGTCGATGCGGCGGCTGTGAGATGTCGAGCAGCTCGGTGGATGTGACGACGCCGGGGAGGTCGATGCCCGGCACGGGGATGCGCTTAGGGCTTGAGCCGGTGGCGATGATGATGTTCTGCGCGGTGTATGTCTCATCTGCCACGCGGACGGTGTGCGCATCGACGAAGTTCGCCTCGCCGCGGACGAAAGAGATGCCCGGCTGCGCCATGATGCCCTCCACGCCAGCCCGCAGCTGCTGCACGACAGCGTCTTTGCGCACCTTCACCTTGGCATAGTCGAAAGAGAAGGAGACGCCGTCGATGCCGTAGGCGGCGGCATCGGCAAGCGTTGCGAGCACGTCGGCATGGCGGCAGAGCGTCTTGGTGGGTATGCAGCCGCAGTTGAGGCAGGTGCCTCCGGCGTTGTCGCGCTCGATGACGGTGACTGTCTTGCCGTGTCGCGCCGCATATTCGGCAGCCTTGTAGCCTCCCGGGCCGCTGCCGATGATGATGATGTCGGTCATTGTTTTGGGGGATTGGCGTTACGGATGTTACGGACGTTCATATCGTTCATAACGTTCATAACGTTCATAACGACAGGAACGTGCGTAACGTGCGTAACGTTCATAACGATGGGACTTTCTTTAGTTTTTCAGTTGCCGGAATGTGAGCACCGGTTGCTTGGCGGCGAGGACATCATCGACACGCGAGATAGGCGTGTTGTGCGGCGCGCTGTGAACCGTCTCCGGCTCTGTCGCCGCCTCGTGGGCGATGCGTCGCATGATGTCGATGAAAGCGTCGATGGTCTCCTTGCTCTCGTTCTCTGTCGGCTCTATCATCAGGCTCTCGTGGAAGAGGAGCGGGAAATAGATTGTCGGGGCATGGTAGCCGTAGTCGAGCAGGCGCTTCGCGATGTCCATCGTGGTGATGCCCGTCGATTTGTCCCTCAGTCCGTTGAACACGAACTCATGCTTGCAGAGGCCGTCGATAGGCAGCTCGTAGAGGTCTTTCAGCCGTTCTTTGATATAGTTGGCGTTGAGCGTGGCGAGCGGTCCCACCATGCGTATGTTCTCTTTTCCGAGCGTGAGGATATAGGTGTAAGCACGCAGGGCGACGAGGAAATTGCCCGTGAATGCGCTGACAGCGCCGAGAGCGTCGGCACAGCCGTTGTCGATGGCGAGCGTGCCGTCGGCGTTCTCTATGACACGCGGCATGGGGAGGAACGGTTCGAGACCCTTGCGCACGCCCACAGGGCCAGAGCCGGGACCGCCGCCGCCGTGAGGCGTGGAGAATGTCTTGTGCAGGTTGATGTGCATGACATCGAAGCCCATGTCTGCCGGACGAGAGACGCCGAGCATCGGGTTGAGGTTTGCGCCGTCGTAGTACATCAGTCCGCCGCAGTCGTGTACGAGGCGCGTTATCTCAGGTATCTCGCGCTCGAAGAGCCCGAGGGTGTTGGGGTTTGTCATCATCATCGCCGCGATGTCGTCGCCGAGGAGCGGCTTGAGGTCAGCGACATCGACGAGACCGTCGGCGGTGCTCTTCACCTCGACAATCTCCAGTCCGCAGACCGCGGCAGAAGCAGGGTTGGTGCCGTGAGCCGAATCCGGCACGATGACCTTCACGCGCTTCGTGTCGCCACGGCTCTGGTGGTAGGCACGGATGACCATCAGCCCGGTCAGCTCGCCATGCGCCCCGGCGAAGGGGTTGAGGGTGAACTCGCCCATGCCCGTCAGCGCGCAGAGCGATTTCTCCAAGCCGCGATAGACGGCGAGCGCGCCCTGCACGGTGTCAGCCGGCTGCAAGGGATGAAGCGAGGTGAAGGCAGGCATGGCAGCCACCTCTTCGTTGATGACGGGGTTGTATTTCATCGTGCAGCTGCCGAGAGGGTAGAAGCCGTTGTTCACGCCGAAGTTGTTGGCGCTGTGGTTGGTGTAGTGGCGGACGACGGTGAGCTCGTCACACTCAGGCAGCTCAGCGTCGGCGGCGCGTCTCAGAGCGGCGGGGATGGAGCTGACAGGATATTCAGGGAACTCTGTCTCGGGGAGCGAGTAGGCACGGCGGCCAGGCTGCGAGAGTTCGAAAATGAGATTGCCATATAGTCTGTTGTTCATTGCTCTATACCTCCATGATTAGTTTTACAAGGTTTTCAATCTCCTCTTTGGTGCGTTTCTCGGTAGCGGCGAAGAGGATGTCGTGGTCGTTGACCTTCACGCCGGCGAGGAAGCCGGCATCAGCGCAATGCCGCTGCAGCTTGTCAACGTCGCCTTTGTATGTGACGAGGAACTCGTTGAAGAACGGGCGTGTGAAGACATCGGTGAAGAGGTCCGTCTGCAAGAGACGGTCGTGGAGATAGTGCGCCGCGCTGTATGATTGCGCCGCCGCCTCTTTCAGACCCTGTTTTCCGAGTATAGACATATAGATGGTGGCATAGAGCGCCATGAGGCTCTCGTTCGAGCAGATGTTCGACGTGGCTTTCTGGCGGCGTATATGCTGCTCGCGAGCCTGCAGGGTGAGGACGAAGGCGCGCTGCCCGTTGCTGTCTTGCGTCTTTCCGACGATGCGTCCCGGCATCTTGCGCATGAGTTTCTCGGTGCAGCACATATATCCGATGTACGGTCCGCCGAAGCCCATTGGCAAGCCGAGGCTCTGCGCCTCGCCCACCGCGATGTCAGCGCCCCACTCTGCCGGCGTCTTCAGCACGGCGAGGTCGGCGGCGATGCTGTTGACGACAAAGAGCGCCTTATGGGCGTGGATGGCGTCGGCGAAGCCGGTGAAATCTTCGATGATGCCGTAGAAGTTGGGCTGCTGCACGATGACGCCAGCCACGCCGCCCTGCGCGAGACGCGCTGTGAGCGCGTCGAGGTCGGTGGCTCCGTCGGCGGCGGGTATGGTCTCGATGTTCACGCCGTGGAAGCGGGCGTAGGTGCGTACGACATGCAGCGTCTTAGAATCGACGGTAGAAGAGACGAGGACGGTGTCCGCCTTCTTCGCCGCGCCGTAAGCCATGAGCATCGCCTCGGCTGTGGCGGTGGTGCCGTCGTACATCGAGGCGTTGGAGATGTCCATGCCGGTCAGCTCAGCCATCATCGACTGGTATTCGAAGATATAGTGCAGCGTGCCCTGGGAGATTTCAGCCTGATAGGGCGTGTAGCTTGTCAGGAACTCAGAACGCTGAATGATGTTCTGCACGACAGAGGGGCTGTAGTGGTCGTAAACGCCGGCTCCGGCAAAGCAGACGAGGCTCTTGTTGCGCGCGGCGAGCTTGTCGAAGAAACGGCGTATCTCTACCTCGCTCATAGCAGAAGGGAGGTCGTAGTCGCCTTGAAAGCGCAGCGCGGCAGGGACATCGGCAGAGAGCTGCTCAACATCTGTCAGTCCGCAAGCCTCAAGCATGGCTTTCAGGTCTTCGGGTGTATGCGGGAAATATTTATATGTCATCGTGTCTTTACTGTTTTTTCATGATAGGTAGAGAGAGGGATAAAGGTTGGTTCTATAAATTACCTCCGTTAAAAGGGTTAATAATTATGGTTTAACGTTTTGTCATCTTTTGGCTTCTTTTCGGTTCAAATTGCAAGTCTCATCAGTCACGTAGCCCGCTACGCTCCTTCTTCAACTTACAATTTGAGCTCGAAAACAATCTCAAAATCTGACAAAGCTAATTTATAGAACCAACCTAAAAAACAGCGGGCACGACATGCCGCCGGGGCAGCTGCCGAACCCACCGTGTGTGTGTCAATGCTCTGCTTCGCAGAATTCTGCATAAGCCTTGGCATCCATCAGATTGTCAAGTTCTGAAGGGTCAGAGAGCTGGACTTTGATAATCCAGTTGGCGAAAGCGTCGCTGTTGATAAGCTCCGGAGTGTCTTCAAGAGCATCGTTCACCTCAACCACCGTGCCGCTGACGGGGGAGTTGAGGTCACTGGCTGCCTTCACGCTCTCCACAGCTCCGAACTCAGAGCCTGCCTCTACGTCGTCGTCAACTTCGGGCATATCGACATAAACGACATTGCCAAGGGCGTGCTGCGCATAGTCTGTGATGCCGATGTAGCCATACTCGCCTTCGATTCTCACATATTCATGACTCTCAGAATAGTAGAGTCCTTCGATTGTTTTTGCCATAATGATTTTTTATTAAGTAGGTGTGCAAAATTATCTTATGCAATAATTGTATTGGTTAGTGATGGATAATCAGTATGTGACATAAAGGAGTGTAGCGACTCCTACTCGACTGTTGTCACGTGCTGATAATGCGCAGTAGGCGATGCAAGGATTATATAAAGGTGGGTTCTATAAATGCCCACCGTCAAATTAATGAATATTTAAGGGTTAACGTTTTGCCATCTTTTGGATTCTTTTTGGTTCAAATTGCAA
>CALZMB010000168.1 GCA_945788485.1 uncultured bacterium
TTGTTTACTCGTCAACTAATAAACTATCAACTTGTCAACTCGTCAACTTGTTTACTTGTCAACTAATAAATATATGACTCAAAAACTACAAGCCCTCATCTTCGCCTGCTGCCTCACACTTGCAGCAACAGCGCAAACCACACGCGAAGAAATCTATGCCGACCTCAACAAGGCAGGCGGCGTATATCTCGTCTATCCAGAACCCGCAACAGCGCTCACTCCTGCACCGAAAGGCTACACGCCATGCTACATCAGCCACTACGGCAGACACGGCAGCAGATACCTCATCGGAGACAACGACTATCTGTGGGTGACACGTCTCATGCAACAGGCTGAGGCGCACAACGCACTCACGCCGCTCGGAAAATCTGTGCTTCAGCGGCTGCAACAGCTGTGGCCGCTCGTTGAAGGACGGGGCGGAGACCTCACGCCCGCCGGCGTCAGACAGCATCAGGGCATTGCAGAGCGTATGTATAAGAACTACCCCTCTCTCTTCAAAAAAGGACAGAAGGTGTCGGCACGCTCAACCGTCGTGCTCCGATGCGCAATGAGCATGGCTGCCTTCGGCGACAGACTGAAATCTCTCGCGCCGGGAATAGACATCAGCTACGAGGCGACGGAGAAATATATGAACTACATGAACTACCACGCGCCAGACCCCGAGAACTTCGCCGACTGGAGCAAAGGGGCATGGGTGACAGAATACCGAAAGTTCGAGGCTGAACACCTCAAACCGCAGCGTATGCTGAAGGCTCTCTTCTCCGACGACACCTTCGTGCGCAAAAACGTCAACGACATCGATTTCATGTGGGGACTATACTGGATTGTCGTTGATATGCAGAACCTCGACACGGACATCTCCTTCTACGACGTGTTCACAAAAGACGAGATGTTCGAGATGTGGCAGTGCAACAGCTACCGCTTCTACGCCTCTAACGCCAACCATGCAGGCAGCAAGGGCAAGACAGTGGCCAATGCTGCCAATCTCCTGCGCAATATCGTGGAGACCGCTGACACCGCGCTGAAGGACAACACCACGGCTGCCACTCTCCGTTTCGGACATGACGGGAATGTCATGCCTCTGCTCGCCATCATGGGCATAGAGGATTTCAACGTCTGTCTCGACAGCCCTGAGGATGCCTACAAGCATTGGGCTGACTTCAAGGCATCGCCGATGGCTGCCAACATACAGCTCGTCTTCTTCAAGAACAAACAGGGCGACGTGATCGTGAAAGTGCTGCACAACGAGCGGGAGGTACACATACCAGTAAACACCGATATCTTCCCCTTCTACAGATGGACTGACGTAAGGGCATACTACAACAGCATCATCAGCCGCGGAGGGATGATAGACTGACGGCACACCGCCTATACAAAACCGAAGCAGTTCCGTATCGCATAGACAGCAATGCAGAACTGCTTCGGTTTTTATTTGCTAATGACAATGGCACGCGTTTGACCCACTGACTCCTGTCAGGAGATTTTTCTCGGCTCTGACGGCAAACCTCACGCCTCCCGTATGCCCTACGACACCTATGATATGCCAAGGCCATGCGCTACAACCGCGTACACACCCAATTCTCTGCCCCATCCGCAAGAACAACGCGGAACTCTCACGGCTGCTGCTTTCACTTCATTTGGTACGTTGTTCTTGCTCATGCCGCTTGCAAAGTTAGGAAATATTTTCCGATTACGCGACATCAGAGTTATCAATAACATCATTTCCTGAGATTTCAAGACGTGCAAAATAGTATCATCTGCAAGCCGCAATGACACTTTCGTTGACTCTGTGAACGGTTGGCTGCACCTTGCGAACGGGTGGAGAAGAAAGACACTCTATTGCACAGTGGAAACGCATGATGTTTTCATGACGAGGCAAACGAAAACGCCAAGGGCAGTCCGCATGTCACGGGCTGCCCTTGGCATGATGTGTCTGTCGTGTCCCTTTGATGTGTCAGAAGAGGGACGGGATATGTTCAGAAGAGGCGTATGTTTATCTTCACGCGGTGCTTGACGCTCTTGTCGATGCTGTAACGTTTCAGCACGCCAGGTCCGCAGCTGCTGTTGCCGATGCCGAGAGTGGCGCAGTCGATGGTGAGGATGGTTGCGTCGCGTTCTGTCAGCTCATGGTCGTGGCGGACAGCGGCGATGTCTTGCGGAGTGTAGTGGAGGGCGGAGAAAGAGAAAGGCGTGTCTGTCGCCTGCACGCTGAACGCGCGGCGGTCTGACGTGCGCAGTGTCACGCATGATGTCTCGCTGTGGTTGCCGCAGTCTTGCGGAACAGGAAAGTGCGCATACTCGCCACTCACGCTGCTCTGCCAGCGGCCGACTGTGCAGCTCTGCCAGCGGTCGGGGTAGGTGTCCCACGGTCCTCTGCCGTAGTATTCGAGCTGCTCGAACGATTTCGGGAGAGTGAACTGTATGCCCATACGGGGCAACTCGGGCAGTGTGCCGCTGCATTCGTATTCTTGAACGATATCGACAGAAGCGTCAGCGCATTGGCGCACGGTGGTCGTAACAAGGATGCTGCCCTCTGCAAAATGATATTCTTCTTTTTTCAGGAAGCCGCCCTCAATCACTTCTTTGCTCTTCAGCACCACGCGAGGCGAATCGATGTTGTTGCGCTTCCAGTCTTTCGCAAGCCAGTTGCCAAACGATTTGTCGTTGTCTGTCGGTGCGCGGAAGAAAGTGGCAGTGGCGCTCTCCGCTATACGCAATGTCTCGTCTGCCGTTTTTGCTGCTGGCGTGTGGCGTGTCTGCGCGACATAGTCCATGACGCTGCCCGAGACAGGAATCTGACATTCGTAGCAGAAAGAGGGGTCGTCTGCCGACGGCAGGCTTGCCGCCTTCTTCAATGCCTTGTGCCGCTTCTGCTTCTTCGTGCCGTCGGGGGCGGATGCGTCGGTGTGTCTCGTGACGAGAATATTGAGGCGGATATCGGTGTCTTTCTCATCCATCTTCAGATAGCTGTCGAGGCAAGCGAGGTGGGTGCTGTCGCCCGGCTGCAGGTCGGGAACGGGGATGGCGAACGGCGCGCTGCGCTTGCCGTTCTTCTGCAACACGCCTGTGAGGCTGTAGGCAGAGAGCGACGTGTGGTGCTGGCGGTTGATGACAAACACCTTGTCGCCGTGACGGCGCAGCTGAACGGGGGAATAGACATGCTGCACCTCGCGATATTTCGATGTCAGCGCACGGTCGCATTTCACGACGCCGTTGAGGCAGAAAGCCTTCAGGTTAGGCTTGTCGCGGAAGTCGCCGCCATAAAGCACTTTCCCGTCGCGTATGATGCCTTGGTCAACCCAGTCCCAGATGAAGCCGCCGAGCATACGAGGATGAGAGTAAATCTCGTCCCAATACTCCTTGAAATTGCCCAAGGCGTTGCCCATGCAGTGGGCATACTCAGATGTCATGACAGGACGGTTGTCTGTTGTGCCGTCGAGCCATCCGCCGCTGAAGGTCCACTGGCGTTGCGCTATGGCGAGGAGATGTTCCCAGCGTGCGTTCTCTGCACGTTCTTTGTCAGAGCCTTCGGGTATGCCGGGATTGAGATATTCTGCCATCACGCGTGGATAGAAGCGAGAGATGACATCGACGCATGGAGGGTCGGGCACAGGCGTTGCAGCCGTCGTGCCGTCGCCGCCCGGCTGTTGTGCCATCTGTTCTGCCTCGCCTTCTGTCGTGCCTTGCGCCCCCTCGTAGTGTACGAAGCGGGTGGGGTCGAACTCATGCAGCCAGCCAGCCATAGCACTGTGGTTGGCACCGAAGCCGCTCTCGTTGCCCAAGCTCCAGAAGACGACAGACGGATGGTTCTTGTCGCGTTCGGCAAGACGGATGACACGGTCGGTCATGGCGGCATTCCAGCATGACAAGGATGTGAGTTTGCCGCGCACGCCATGGTTCTCGCAGTCTGCCTCGTCGAGGACGTAGATGCCTAATGAATCGCAGAGGTCGTACCAGCGTGGGTGGGACGGATAGTGTGCTGTGCGGACAGCGTTGATGTGTGCGCGTTTCATAAGTTGCAAGTCCTGCAACATACGCTCTTCGCTCATCACATGTGCCGTGAATGGGTCGTGTTCTACTCGGTTCACGCCACGGAAGCGCACGGGCTTGCCGTTGACAAGAAACTGTCCGTTGTGTATCTCTGTTTGACGGAAGCCCACCTTCTGCTCTATCTGTTGTGTCACAGTTCCGTCGGCATTGCAGAGCGAGAGGCGGAGCGTATAGAGCACAGGCGTCTCGGCTGTCCATCCCTCAACATCTCTCACGTCGAGAGAGAGATGCCCGAACTTGCGTCTGCCGCGCTGGGGATACCACTCGTTCATCACGGCAGCCTTGTTCTCCATGTCGAGGATGGGACGGGCGGGCACCGTGTCGATGCGTGCCACTTCTCTGCCCGATGCGTCGAGGAGCGACGCGCTGAGACTTGACGTGCTGCCGTTGTCGCCATCGAACGATTCGAGGCAGGGATGTATTAGGAGGCGGAAATTGCGGTAGGTGGTGTCGGTGGCGAGGGTGCGCACGGCATAGTCGCGGATGTGAAGGGATGGGGTATGGAAGAGTGTCACATCACGGTGTATGCCGCCGAAGCGCCAGCCGTCCTGGTCTTCGAGATACGAAGCGTCGCTGTATTTATGCACCGTGAGTTGTATGCTGTTGATGCCGGGTTTCAAGTGTGCTGTGATGTCAAACTCTGACGGCGAGTTGCTGCCTTGCGAATACCCGACCGGCTTGCCGTTGATGCTGACATAGAAAGCCGACATCACGCCGTCGAAGCGTAGGAAGACGCGACCTCCGTGCCATGACGACGGCACACTGAAGGTGCGGCGGTATTCGCCCGTGGGGTTGCGTTCGCTGTATGTGGTGTAGTCTTTCTTAGGCTCGTCCATGACAAATGGCGGGCGAACCTTGAATGTGTAGCCGGCAGAGGCATAGACGGGTGTGCCATAGCCATTGACCTCCCAGTTGGCAGGAACATTCAGAGTGGTCCACTGAGCGTCACTGATGGCGTCGGGACGCGGTGCCCAGCGGAACTCCCATTCGCCATTCAGTGTCATCTCACTGTCGCCGCGGCGGTTGACGAACGGCATGAACCAGCTGCGTGCCGGGCGGCGGTTGACTTGAAGAATGCTCTGGTCTTCCCACTCGCGGACGGCGGGAGCGCCGGCTGTATTGTCTCCTGCCGCCAGCGCAGGATGATACAGGGCGGCAGTGAGGAGAAGGGCAAATATGCTAAGATGGCGTTTCATGTGCAATTTATAGTTTTGTCGTATGTAAC
>CALZMB010000169.1 GCA_945788485.1 uncultured bacterium
AGGGAGTGTGATGCTCTGCACGAGGTCGAGGTCGGTACCCTTTATCATGACCTTGTTGCCTGCCATGAGCGCGCTTGGAGAACATTCTGTCACGGTCGGCTTAACCAGAGTGTATGAAACCGTCACCTGCTTGCCGTTGGCGAGCGAGAGTGTGATGTCGCCCTCCTGTGCAGCTTCCGGCACGGCAGCGACGATCTTCGATGCGTCTGCAGCCTTCATTTCGCCGTCTGCGTTAGGGAATGCGATGCCGGTGACGAGGTCGAGGTCTTTGCCCGAGATGGTGATGTCTGCGCCGTTCTTTACCGGTGCGGGTGCTGCAGAGAGTTCTGTCGGCATGACAGTCTCTATTTTGCCTGCCGGAATCTTCACTCCTGAGAAGGTGACGAGGCTAACCTCGCCGTCTGTCGCTGTCTCCGGTATGACGAAATAGAGTGACTTGCCGTCAGCTGAAGTTTTGATACCTTCGTTCTCCACTGTCGCACCTTCCATCTCTATGCTCTCGATGAGCTGGAGTGATGTGCCCGTGACTGTCGCTGTCGCTCCGGCTTTGATTTTGGCGGGAGTGATGCCTGCTGCTGCCGGCAGTGCGATGGTGATGGCGTCGTCAGCATAGAGCAGGTTCTCGCCGTCGGGGTTGGCGTCGCTCAGCATGGGGCGTCCTGTCTTTGCCTCCTTTGGTATGGCGACAGAGATGGTGTAGCGGTCGTGGGCGACGAAATTGTCTTCGCCGACACGCACGTCATCTGCAAACACCACTTCGTGCATGAGGTTGAGATAGTCGCCCTTGAAAGTGACGATGTCGCCCACCTTGCCGCTGAGGTTGCCCTCAGAGCCGACAAAGACGCTGCTCAGCACGATGTTCTCCTCGTATGTGACAGGAGTGATGGTCGTCAGTTCGCCGCCTTTGGCTGTGACGAGAGTCACGATGCCCGGCTCGCACTTCTCTTTCGGCACCTGAATCCATATCTCGCTCACTTTCCCCGATGCCTTGACATCGATGGCTGTGATTGGGTCAGCTCCCGGGAGGTTGACCTGTGTGATCTGGTCGAGGTTGCTGCCGAGGAACTTCAGTGTGCCTCCACGCAAAACGGGGCATGGCCCGAAGGAATTGAGTTTTATCTCGTTTCCGTACTGGTCGGTCACGAGGTCGTCCTCGCTGCAGGCTGTCAGAGACAAGCCTGCAAGCATGAGGGCGCAGAATGACCAGAATAATGACTTATATCTTTTCATATTGAGTCTTTTTTCTAAGGTTTGTTTTGGTTACTCCGTTATTTGTTAGGTACGGCACGTATGTTGTCGATACGTATGATAGGATGGCAGTCTTCGCCTTCATATCCTCCGCCGTTGACACAGAATATTGTCAGTGAGGCAAAATCTTCCGGTTTTGACGGTTTGGCAGAAGCTGCCGTTCCGTCCCAGTATTTGTTGAAGACGCCGTTGTCTCCGCCGAGAGGCAGTGTGACCGTTGTCCACTTGCCGCCAGTGTGGTAGGCGCCTGTGCCTTTCCACGGAGCGTAGATGGCGCGTCCCCATCCGTCGTCAGCGTGGAAGAAGACGTTGTTTGCCGTAGAGATGGTCACCTTGTCCGGACCTGCGAAGATTACCTGCATCGGAGCTGCAGCCCATGCGCCGTTCTCCGGGATGCATATCTCGAACTTCAGGGACATGTTCTCGAAGTCGGTGAAATCGACTATGTCGCTGAGCTTCACGCCGTCGCCGGAGAAGCCACCGTTCCAGTCGCCTGCCCAGTACTCGAACGAGAAGGCACCGTCGTTCCATGCACCGTCAGCGGTCATGTCTGTGTCGCCGAGGAGGAGGTAGTTTCCGGAGAGCGAGTTCTCGTCAGCCTGTATCTTCATCGCGTGCCAGCCGTGGTTGCCGAGCACAACGTTTGTGACGGGGTTAGGCGTGTCGAAGTCGAAGAGGATGCCGCGCTGGTCGTGGAACTGGAAGTTGCTTCGTGTCGTGCCGTACTTTGTCTTCACTTTGATGAAGCCTGCCGGAGCGTCAGCCGGTACGGTGAAGCGTATCTCTGTCATCGAGATGCTGGTGATGTTCTCGCGCGGGAGGACATAGTTGTTGGGGAACTCTACGGTGAGAGGATAGTCGGGATAGTCGAGGAAGTAGTTGCCCTTGATGACACCTTCTTCGCCGGCTTTCGCCTGCTCGTTCTCCATAGAGAGCACCGTAGGCGGATTGATGAGCACTTTGAAGTCGTATGCCACGGTGTCGTTCGATGTAGTGATCATATAGATTTTGTCCGTCACTACGTCGGGTATGTCCTTAGGCACGGTCAGCAGGATAGTGTTGTCGGTCATGTAGCTCGTGTTGAGCACAGCGGGACGGTCGTTGAAGTTCATCGCCACGATGCTGCGGAGGTTGTTGCCGACGATGCAGATCGGTGTGTCCTGAAAGGCTCCGGTGAGGAGCGAGTCCTTGCTTGCGGCGTCAGCAAGGCGTATGTATGAGATGGATGGTGTTCCACCGGTTGTCTCGTAAGCGTCAGGCTGGTCGCTGCAGGATGTCATGCCTGCCATGGCGAGCAGTGTGATGCCGAGAGACAGTTTTATGTTCTTGATGTTCATAACTGTATTCGATTTGATGTTTATGACCATATTTTAGTATGAGTATGTGTTACGTACATCTACGCTGACAGGCTCTACGTTGCTGCCGAGGTTCGGGTTGACGGAAACGTCTTCTGTCGGGAACGGAATGGAGAAAGTCTTCTCTGTCACCATCGGAGCCGGGGTGTCTGTGTCGTACTCTGCGCCCGAAGCGTCCCATACGCCAGTGTTGAAATATACCTTATATACGTCAGAGAGGTTCCACCATGCGTTGCGCTTCTGTGCCGTTATCTCTGCTATGCAGGCAGCGGGCTCGTAGTAGGCGCGGCGCACGAAGTCGTACCAGCGGTCGCCCTCGCCGGCAAACTCGAGACGGCGCTCTTTCCATACATCGTCGAATGTTATGGATGTCTTGGGCGTGTAGCCTGAGACGGCGCGTCCGCGTACGGCGTTGAATGTCTCAAGTGCCTTGGCGTCTGATGTCTGTCCGCCGTCGATGAGTGTCTGTGCCTCTGCCAGCACGAGATAGACGTCGGCAAGACGCAGGATATGTGTAGCCACGGCGTATGCCATACGTGCCGGTGCGATGCCGAGCTCGGCTATGTGGTCGTTGTTGTTGCCGTATGCGTGCTTCACGTTCTGTGCGCCGCACGGACCCTGGAATGTCTCTGTGGCAGCGGGGTTGTAGTTCTTGTCGAAATAGAAATGCAGGATTTCGAATCCGCTCTGTCCGTTTCCGAGGCTGTGGTCGCGCCAGAAGTAGGGATATACGTCGCCCGGCATCATGATGGTTGCCTTGCGGCGGATATCGACGTCGATGCGGTCGGCGGGAGCATCGGTAGGCTTCACGCCGAAGGCTGCCATGAGGTCAACCGACGGGCCGCCCCATCCGCCCCAGCAGTCACCGTTCTCGTCGAAGTTCTCCGGCATGAGGTCGCTCTGCAGGGTGTTCTGTGAGGTCCACTGTGCGCCGACAGTCCACCGCCATGCTATGAGGCTCTCGTCAGACACGTTGTTCGAGCCGCGGAAGATGTCCTCGTAGTTCGGCATGAGCTGGCGTCCGGAGTTGTCGATGACGTCCTTGGCGTAAGCCACCGCCTTCTGCAGGTCGTCCTTGTTGAGCGAACCTGTCACGCCAGCCTTGGTGAGATAGACCTTGGCGAGCAGACCCTCGGCACAGTAGTAGTCCATGTGTCCGTTGGTGAGTTTCTGCTTCGGCATGAGTTCCATCGCCTTCTCGAGTGTGAGGATGATGTATTCATAGACATCGGCCTTCGCCACCTTGTTGCAGGTCTTGTATTCTCCCGATGCAAGCACGTCGGATGTGTTGTGTATGATGGGCACGTCGCCGAACGAGCGTACGAGATAGAAGTAAGCCATTGCCTTCCAGATGAGGCATTCGCCCTGACACTGCCTTATCGTAGCCTCAGAGGCAGAAGCCTTGCCGAGAGCCTGATAAACGGTGTTGCAGTGGCCTATCTCAGCCCAGAGGGAGTAGGACATGTTGACGAGGTCCTGGTCTGTTCCGTTGACGGAGAAGTTGAGGTATGGTGACGAACCCCAATACATGTTTCCGGACATCACCTCGCCCATCTTGATGAAGCCGCGCTGGAAATCATACCAGGGCGAGTTGTACAGGTAGTTGACACCTGACAAGCATGCTGCATCCGACGCATAGAAGTTGTCTATGTTGTAGTTGTCCTCGACAGGGCGGTCGAGAAAGTCGCTACAAGCTGTCAGCGAGAGGCCGAGAGCCGCTGAGCATGCCAAGTATTTGATATTCTTGAGTTTCATTTTTGTTTAGATTGATGATGTTATGAATGTGCTTCTTTTTGTTTTGAATCTCTTTTCTCTTGCATAGCCTGATTTAGAAAGAAACGTTCAGGCCGAAGGTGAAGGATGTCGGTGCGGGATAGCGTCCGTTGTCCAGACCATATACGTTAGAGCTTGCAGTAGAAGCACCAATCTCCGGGTCGTAGCCGTCGTAGCCTGTGATGGTGAGCAGGTTGGTGGCGTTGAGAGTTAGGCGCAGGTTGGTGAGGCCGAGTTTCTTGATGAGCTGCTTGTCGAAGGTGTAGCCGAGCGTGAGGCTCTTCAGGCGGACGTACGAGCCGTCCTCGATGTATCGGTCGCTCCATGCGTCGTTGTCGTTAGGATCGTTGATAGAGGCACGCGGGTAGGCGCAGTCGGGGTTCGCCACCACGACGTTCGAGATGTCGTAGTACCAGTTTTCTGCCGCCACGCCGTTGGCAGGTGCCAGGAGTGCGTGGTTTATGCAGTCGGCAAGCTGGTTCTGCCATGGCGAGTTCATGTGCGAGAGCTTCATCTTCATGTAGTTGCCCACCTTGTTGCCGATAGAGCCGTTGATGAAGACGGTGAGGTCGAAGTTCTTGTAGCGGAACGTGTTGTTCCAGCCGAAGGTCCACTTAGGCATTGCCGAGCCGATCTTTGTCTTGTCGTTCTCGTCGATGATGCCGTCGCCGTTCACGTCAACATATTTCACGTCTCCGACGTATGTCGTTGTCTTAGGGTTGTAGTCGCCCGGGTTGGTGCTCCAAGACTTTGTCCCGTCGGCGTTGGTGACAATCGGGTTGCTGTTGCTGCGAGCATCGACCGGCGAGTTGAGAATGTCTTCGAAGCTGGTATAAACGCCGTCGGTCTTGTAGCCGTAGAACGCGTAGAGCTCTTCGCCCTCAGCCGAGCGTGTCACG
>CALZMB010000170.1 GCA_945788485.1 uncultured bacterium
GCTGCTTGTGCCGGACGGCAAGAACTATATCGTCGTGAAATGACAGCCGGTATCATTGTCTGCCAGTGCAAAGCAAGGTAAATATACAAAAAAAGCGGCAGAGTATATCTGTCGCTTATTTTTGTTTCAATAAAAAAGGCACTTTTCTAATTTCAGAACTCCTGCTCGTCGATGACGTTTCCCTCTTCATCGACAACCCGCCAATGCGTGATGTTGCGGGCTTCGGACGAGATGGCGACGCCGCATTTCGTCAACTTGCGGCCGTCGGCGGCGTATGGGATGGCGTAGCCGGTGCTCTCTATCTGACTGAGCGCGGATTCTACAGAGCCGTCAACCTTCAGCTCAAGGACGAAGATGTCGGACTTGGTCTTTATCACTACGTCAGCGCGGCCGCGGATGCTCTTCACCTCGGTGTTCACCTTGCTGTTGAGGAGAGAGAATATCACATACATCAGGAGCTTGTAAAAGTCCTCGCGCGACTTCTTCGCCATCCATTCTTTCTTGGTGATGATGTCGTAAGGCAAAGATGCGATATATGAGCGTAGCTCAGTGAGGGCTGCCGGCAAGTCGCCGCGCTTCATGGCTCGCGACATGGCAAGAATGGCACTGTTGCGCTCAAGGTCATCGGTGTCCATCAGATAATTGGTCAGCCCGCTGATGATACTCTGGCGAACCTCGTAATTCGGGAAGTGAAGCACATACACGTCATCTTCCTTGTTATAATGGTCTATCGTGAGATAACCGCTCTGATAGAGCATCGGAATGGGAGTAGAGGCATATTCGCAAGGCGCGTTGAATGAGCTAAGTTCAACCTCCACACCATCGAAGTCAAAAGGGTTGAAATCCGGGAAATGGCGCAAGTGGTCTATCAGCGAGGTTGTAGTGCCAGAATCAAACCAGTAGTTTCTTATGGTTTTGTCATTCAGCGCATTCAGCACACTGTATGGGGTGTAAACGTCATGACTGTTCTCTGAGAAATGATAGCCGTCGTAGTTCTTCTTCAGCAGGGTGTAAGCCTCTTCGACAGTGATTTGCAGAGCCTCGGCATAGTCCTCCACACATGGGCGAAGCACGGTGTCGAACTCATTCTGCGTGATGCCGCACAGTCCCGAATAGTCGTCGAACATTGAAATCTGCTTCAGGTTGTTCAGCTCGGAGAAGATGCTCATCTGCGAGAATTTCGTCACGCCGGTGATGAAGACAAACTTCAAGTATGCGCCCTCGTCTTTCAGCACCTGGTAGAACTCACGCAGCATGGAGTGCATAGCTTCTAACTGCTCCTTATCATAGAGCAGGCGCATCAACGGGGCATCATATTCGTCAATAATAACCACAACCCTCTCGCCTGTCTGTCTGCAGGCATTATGAATAAGAGTACTGAGCCGGGTGCCTGCAGTGACAGACTCCGGGTCGCTGCCGTATATTGACTCATACGTGCGCAACTGCTTTTCAAGATTCGACTTTGCCTCAGGAATGCTGTAGTTCTTCAGGTCGCTCATATCGAAGTGCAGCACGGGATAGGTCTTCCATTCCTTCTCCAGCTCCATCAGCTTCAATCCCTCGAAGAGTTCTTTCTGCCCTTGGAAATACGCCTTGAAGGTGTTGCACAGCAGCGACTTGCCGAAACGGCGCGGACGGGCGAGAAAGACATACTCATATTTCTTCACGTTGACAAGGTCATATATCATATCTGTCTTGTCAACATAAACCTTGCCCTGTTCCCTGATCTTCTGGAACTGGTCGGTATCTACGGGATATACAAATCTTCTCATATAGAAAGCGGATGGTGGTATGTGCAAAAATACAAAATTCCCTCCACATCACAGCAATAGCACCCTGATTTTATTGAAAGTTTAACAAAACGGGCGGGCGGCTCATGCATCATTTCCCGTCTTGCGCCTTCTGTCTGTCGTGTCTGAGGAAGATGCCGGCGAGTATAGTTCCTGAGATGCTGTGCCATGCGCAGCTGATGGCGCAGGGGAGGACGGCGAGGGGCTGTGCAGCGAAGAAGGTGGCGGCGAGGACGGTGGCAAGTCCGGCGTTCTGCATGCCCACCTCTATTGATATGGTGCGGCGTTTCGCCACATTGAAACGCGCGAGTGTGCCTGCCGTCCATCCGAGGATGTAGCCCAAGGTGTTGTGACACAGCACAACGGCGAAGGTCCAGAGGAAGAGTGTCATGCCCCGGGCGACGAGGTCGTCGTGTACGGTGGAGATGACACCGCCTACGATACATGCCAGAGATGTGACGCTGATGCCAGGCATGAGGCTCTGTATTGTCGGGAAACTCTTGCGGCTGCTGTAGAGATAGTTGAGCAGGCAGCCTATGCCGACGGGTATGATGGTGACGATAAGGATATTGGTGAACATCCCTATGGTGTCTATCTCGATTATCTCGCCCGCCGTGATTTGCATGAGCAGCGGTGTCATCACGGGCGCGAGGATGGTTGATGCGCAGGTCATGCCGACAGAGAAGGCTACGTCGCCGTGGCAGAGAAAGCTCATGATATTGCTCGACACGCCTCCCGGGCAGCAGCCGACAAGCAGTATGCCGAGTGCGAGTGCGGGGTCGAGATGCCACACGTTGACGAGTAGATATGCCACGCCGGGCATGATGATGAACTGCGCGGCAGCCCCGACGAGCACATCAAGCGGGCGTTGCGCGAGGATGCGGAAGTCGCGCGTGGTGAGCGTGAGGCCCATGGTGAGCATGATGATGCCGAGGATGACGGTCTGTGTCGTGCCGCGCACCCAGTCGAAGATGTGCGGGAAAAAGAATGTTATCACTGCGACAGCGATGATGAAGGGCGAGGTGTATGTGCCTAACCACCGGCTGGCAGTTTGCAAGATTGATATCATTGGTGTTGGTTTTAGGATTGAAAGCACAAACAGCAGACGCAAACGCCGGTCGCAAACGCCGGTTGCAAACGGTATTCTTCGACCAGGTCGAAGAACACAGGCACACAGACACACAAGCACCCATGCACTCCGTGCTTGCGGCTACCTGCCTATCCAGGCTTCGGGGTTGAGCTTGGCTGTGCCTTTGCGGAGCTGGAACTGGAGAATGTTGTCGTTGCCCACGATGCCGAGCTGCTGTCGTGTTGACACCTTCTGTCCCCTCGCCACGCTGACGCTTCGCAGGTTGCAATAGACTGAGATATACTGTCCGTGGCGCACCATCACCACCCTTTGTCCGTCGTATCCGAATATTGCGCTGACCTCACCGTCGTAGATGGCGCGTGCTGCACATCCTGCCGAGCCGAGGATGTTGATGCCTTTGTTGTCGAGATGGACGTTAGGCAGTCCTTCAACCGAATACTGTCCGAAGTGTGACACGATGCGGTATGAGCCTGTAATAGGCATTGGCAGGCGTCCTCTGTTCTGTTCGAAGCTGCCGTTCAGCATACGGTCGTTGGCAGAGATTGTCATGTCTGGCTGCGCCTTACGCTTCGCCTCCGCCATCTCTTTGTCAGCGCGCTGTTTCTCAGCGATGGCTTTTCTCTCCGCTGCCACACGTTCCGCTTCCGCTTCTCGTGCCCGTTGTTCAGCCCTTGCCCTTTCTTCTGCGTTACGTTTTGCCGCTGCGGCGGCTTCAGCTTTCGCTTTCTCTTCAGCCGCTTTCGCCGCTGCTATGCGTTTTGCGTTCTCTTCGGCGCGCCGCTGAGCCTCAGCCCGTTTGCGTGCCAGCTCTTCTTCAGCGCGTTTACGCGCGAGTGCCTCCTGTTCAGCGCGTCGTTTCGCTTCTGCTTCCGCTCTCAGCCGTGCGCGCTCCACCTCCTTCGCTATCTCCGTTTCGATGAGCGAGTTGAGCGCGGCGTCCTTTTTCTTCTGTTCGCTGATGATAGCCTGTATGGTCTTCTGCTGCTTCTTCAGTTTCGACACCATCTGCTGCTGCTCTTGCTGTTTTCCCTGCAAGGCAGCCTGATGCTGGCGTCCTTTGTTCAGCATGACGTGCTTCTCTCCCTTCGCCGCCTTCAGTTGTTCTTGCTTGCGCATCACCTCGTCCTGCTTCGCCTTTACCTGTTCGCCCTGCGCTTTCTGGAACGAGGCATACTCTCTTAGGAAGCGCATGCGCCTATACATCTGCCTGAAGGACTGTGCCGAGAAGATGAACATCAGCTGGTCTTGTATAGAGCTGCGTCTGTTCATCAACCTCAATGCCTTGATGTACCGTTTCTTACGGTCGGCGAGCTGGTCTTTGAGCGTAGCGAGCTGGCTTTCGAGAATCTCTATGTCGTTCTGTATGATGCGTATGTCAGAGTTTATGCTGTCTATCGACTTGCGCTGCGATTCTATGTCTCCGTTGATGATCATGAGGTTCTGCAGCCGGTTTTTCACGTCTGCTTTGTTCTTTCTCAGCGCCGCCTCCTGCTCTCTCATCTGTTTCTGGAGTGCGGAGCGTTGTTTCTCCAGTCCTTTTATCGATGCGTTGGTAGGCTTCGCCTTTGTCTTTTTCGTTGCGGCCTTTGTTTTCTTTCTCGTTTTTGAAGATTTTTTCGCCGTGCTTTTTTTCTTTGCTGATGCTGTTTTCTGAGCAACGGCAGTTCCCATTCTCTGTCGCTGTGTCTGTGCGTGTAGCGTCAGAGAAAGGGAAAGCATGATGATGAGAGAGAGGAGTCTGTTCATTCTGGGTGTCGTGTCGTATCGTTTGTTGAGGTAGGCTTACGGGCGGAGGGGTGTTATTTCGCGAAGCTCATGAGGCGTGCCATGAGCACCTGGGCAGGCACTTCGGTGTACGAAGACTTGACGGTGGTGTATGTCTCGAACTGGCGTTTCGTGTCAGGCGCGCCTACACTTATGTCTATAGTGACCTGTTTGCCGTTCTTCATGTTCGAGTTGATGAGCTGTTCGAGCATCTTGTCCATGTCTTCCGCCGCCGCTCTGCCGTTCTCGGCATACAGGTTCTGCCATGCCAGTTCCTCTATTCGGCTGAAGTTGATGTTGTTTTTCCGCAGTTCTTCCATGCTGTCGTACGGTGCTTTGGTGTATTCCTTGCCCATGCGGTTGACGACGAGTATATAGTCAGGCGTGAACTCAATGATTCCCACTTCGATGAATCCCATGAACGTGAGGTTCATGCGCACCACCTGTCCGCGTTTCATCGCCGCTTTCCCTCCGAGGTTGTAGCGGTCTTTCCCCATCCCCACGGTGAGGTCGAGGTCAGCCATGAACTGCTTGACGGCAGGCTGCATCTGCTTTGCCGGTGTCTGTTTGTCAGCCGGTTTTGTCGCAGGAGGTGCAGTGGGGGCAGAGGTTGACGGAGTTGTTGTTGTC
>CALZMB010000171.1 GCA_945788485.1 uncultured bacterium
CGTCGGTCCATTTCTTCGCGCCTTCGATGGAGATAGAGCCGAGCTTTGTCCAGGTCTCACCGTCGAGCGAATACTCTACGTTCTGCACCGGATAAGCGTTGTAGTTATATACCATCGCCGTGATGACCTTGATGTCTGTGAAGGCAGCGGCGTTGAATGAAGTCTGCCAGTGGTGGTGGCCTACATCGCCGTTAGAAGAGCCTGTAACCCAGCATACAGCAGCGGGACGGCCTTCGTAGCCTCCTTTCGCCTGAGACTTGTCGAGCCAGCTCTTGTTGTTGCCCGCTTCGTCAATCATGTCGAGGCTTACGGCATCGTTGTCTGCTGCCGCGAAGTCAGCTGCACGGCTGCTGTTGCCACTATTGTAGAAGTCCCATGCTACGATATAGTCTATGGCAGAGTATGATGCGGTGAGCGTCTTGTCCTCGTTCATGGTGACAGCCATCTCAGCCGTTGTCTCTCCGTTGCTCCAGTTGGTGAACGTGAGAATCTTGTTCGATGCGGCAGTCAGCGTAACCTTTGTGCCTTCCTCGTACATGTTCTTTCCGTCAACGACAGTCGGAGCCGGTGCGAGAGTGACCATATAGTCGTTTGCTCCGCCCTCTACGGTGACATCAAGAGCGTATGTGTTCACCTTCTTGAAGTTGGCTGTGAGAACAGCGTTTGCCGTCACAGTGTGCTTGAACTTAGGCTCTGTAGAGAGGACGTTGCCATCTGCGTCAGTCCAGCTGACGAAGTCATAACCGAAGTTCTCTGTTGCGGTGAGCGTCACCTCGTCGTTCTCGGGGTATTCTTCAGCGTTCGGATAAGCAGAGACAGAGCCTCCCTCAGCAGGCGAAGCAGCGATAGCGAGAGTGTATTTGTTCACTGCGGCGATGGTGCCGTTGAGCTTACCTGAGATTGTCACCTCGCCGAATGCGCCTTCCCTCGTATTGCCTACGCCTACGGCAGCTGTGAGATAGAATCCGTCTTCGCCTGCAAGCTGAGCCTGCTGCTCGGCGGTGAGTTCTATTTCATAATAATATACGGCTTCTGAATCGTAAGACTTTTTACTCTCACTCTTGCCCTGCCGCCATGCAGTATATTTACCTAATTCAATTGGACTGCCGTCTGCCTTGTGTGCAGTCACTACCACACCATTCTCTGCATCCGTTCCGCAGCGGTTGATGTAGCCCTTCACCTTTGTAGGAGTGAATGTCAGACCCTTAGCCGGACGTACGAACCAGTTGAGAGCTTTTGTCTCTCCAGAAGGCTTGAACTTGATGGCTGTGATGCCACTGCTTTCTCCACCCGGCTTTGTGATGGTTGTAGTTCCAGTGAGTTCGCAGTCGCCTGAATCAAACGCCACAGTGCTGAAGCCGTCTGCAGGAGTTGCTGTATAGTCACCTGGAGTTGTAGTGTTATTCATGGCGAAGACAACAGTAGCCGCCTCGTCGTTGTATGTCTTGCCAGCGTCGCCGCCCTGTTCTACAACAGGCAGCACGGTTTGGATGTAGCGCAGATACTCTGCATCATTACCTACAACGATGTCTATCGTCTCTGCTTTGCCTGCTATAGTGTAGCTGACAGTCTTGGCAGCTGTGTAGTCGCTCTGGCCATCGATAGTAGTGGCAGTCTTGCCATCAGCTCCAATTTCATAGTAAGCCTCCATGCTGACGACAGCATCTTTTGCAGACGGGATAGTGAACTTTGTTCCGTTGTTCACCTGTGCCCAGTCAGTGTGGCTGGCATTGTTAATCTTTCCGGATGTTGCATCGTAGTCCATCTTCACGTCAATGGTCTCGCCTGCAATCTCAGCCTGTGTAACCCACACGCCGATGCCATTGCCAGAGCCCTCTACTGCAATCACCGGAGCACCCTGGTCTTTGCGGAAATTCCATTTCAGAGTGACAGCCTCAGTGCGGTCAGCAAGTGTCTTAGTGTTCTCTGTGAAGACCGGTGTGAAAGTCACATTCTCGTTGAGAGTGTATTTTGCGCCCAGAGCTACGGTGTTATTGCCGTCAGTCCATCCAGTGAGAGTGTATCCCTCCTTATACATAGTGAAGTTTCCGGGGATAGTAATCTCAGAACCTTGGTCTGCTGTTATGGCAGCCGGAGCCACGCCGCAGTCTGTATATTCTCCGAGAGAGAAGGTAACCGTCTTATCTACTGGCACTACAGGGTCGCCGCCCTCCTCTGCCACAGGAATCACTGCCTGTATGTAACGGTAGTATGAACCGTCGCCGATGACGATGTCAATTGTCGGAGTTGTTGACTGTACGGTAGAAGATATTGTCTTGCCAGAAGTATAGTTGGTTTTGCCGTCGATAGTTGTAGTCGAGATGGCGCTAAGCGCCTCCATGCTCACGACAGCACCTTTGGCAGACGGGATGGTGAGCTTTGTGCCGCCATTCATCTGACACCAGTCGGTCCAGTTGGCATTGTTAATCTTTCCGGATGTTGCATCGAAGTCGAGTTTCACGTCTATTGTCTCGCCTTCTACAACAGCCTGTGTCACCCAAATGCCGGTTACGTTCTGATAACCGACAGTAGGCGCGCCGTTCCTGCGCTGGAAGTCCCATTTCACTGTGACTGCCGCTGTGCGGTCGGAGAAGTTCTTCTTGTTCTGAGTGAAGACCGGTGTGAAAGTCACATTCTCGTTGAGAGTGTATTTTGCGCCCGGAGCTACGGTGTTAGTGCCGTCAGTCCAGCCAGTGAGGGTGTAGCCCTCCTTATACATTGTGAAGTTTCCGGGGATAGTAATCTCAGAACCTTTGTCTGCTGTTATGGCAGCCGGAGCCACGCCGCAGTCTGTATAATCGCCGAGAGAGAAGGTGGCTGTACGCACTGGCGTAGCAGCGAATGCCATCTCATAGAGACAAGCATTGTTATCATCTTCTGCATAAACATAAGCCACATACTCTTTTGATGCGTCGAGTTCTCCAACAGATATTGTTGTCGGTGGCCAAGCCTCAGTTGTTGTTACGGATTTCACCAAATCTCCTTTGGCTCCTTCATTAACATAATGTACATCCAGATAGAGAGGACGTGTAGCTTTATTTGAACGGGCATAAAAAAGGATTTCTGTCGCTCCAGTAAACCTGAACGCATAAGTGCGAACCGTGTTTCTTACATTCGCGACACGGGCACAATCTGCATATGCATACGCAGCAGAACCCTTGAAAACTGTGCCTTCAGGTTTGTCCCATGATGCGGTACCTGAGTTAAAGCCATTAGCTGTTGCCCATGTCTGGCTATCCTTATAATCTGTAGCATAGAAAGGATAGCAGGCCGCAAAGACGACATACCCGTTTTCATTGGGGAAGTCCGTCTGCGTTGAAGCATTGAAGGCTGTCTGCGGCATCGTCGGCAATACTGCCGTCTCAGTGCCGTCAGCCCATGCTCCGCTACTGCTCATGACAATAGCCATGAACAGCAGAAGAAATCTCAGTAAAGATTTTTTCATGATTTGTTAAGTTAGTTATTAGTTAGTTAAATAATGAAAATAAATTCTGTGTAGTCGCATAGTCAATAAATCTTTGCAAATTTACGGTTTTTATCTGTTTTTTCCAATTTTTCTTGTGCGCGGATTCAACTAGCAAGTGCAAAATTACAATAACTTTTCGTAAAAGCACTCTCTTGGCGTTGAGAATTTGAGTTTTTCTCTTGGTCTTGTGTTAATTTTGTGCATGATTTTAGTTATTTGTTGATGACTGAGATTGGAAAATGCAGTTGCCTTTGGAATGTATTGCCTGATGAGTCCATTAATATTCTCAACGGCTCCTTTCTGCCATGACGAGTACGGATCAGCGAAATACACCTTCGTGCCGATGCTTTTTGCTATCATTTCATGACATGCGAATTCCGTTCCGTTATCCGTTGTGATGGATTTTACGCTGCCTTTGAATGGCTTAAGCAGGTGTATGACGGTTCTGGCTAGTTCCTTTGCATTCTTTCCCTTGTTCAGTTTCCTCATGAACAGCATATTGGTGCTCCTTTCTGTGAGTGTTACAATTGCTCCATGTCCATCCTTTCCCACTATTGTATCCATCTCAAAGTCTCCAAAGCGCTTGCCGTCAGCTTCGGCAGGTCGTTCACTGATGCTTATACGGTTAGGTATGGATATGCGCTTTCCGCCAACAGGACGCGCCCGATGTTTGAGCCTATGACGGCAGTTCTTGTATAGAGAACCTCCCTCACGCTTGTCCTTTCGTATAATGCGGTATATGGTTTCGTGCGAGATATGTATCTCTTGCTTAGCAAGATATCCGGAAATCTGGACTGGAGACCATTGCTCCTCCTTAAGCAGTCGGACAGCTTCGGCCTTCACGGCGTCATCGATGCCGTGGTTGCCTGGTTTCCTGCGTTTGCGGTACACGACGTTACGTTGAGCCGTTTCCCAGTTATAACGCCCATTATGACCGCTGTTGCGCTTTATTTCGCGTGAAACAGTGGATGGACTGACATTTATTGCCTTGGCGATGTCTTTTTTCTTCGTTCCGTTTTGGAGTAAGATAAAAATTGTGTACCTTTGCTCCGAGATTAATTGTTTGTACATGAGCAATGCAAAATTAATTAATCTTTGGGAGACTTCGGTCTCCCTTTTCATTTTTCTTGCATTGCCAGTTGAAGTTTGTTCAGTTGGGGGCTTCTCGCCCCCAAACCCCTCGGTGTTTTCAGGTATTAGATTATCTATTCTCATCTACCAGAAAATTGCAGTTCTATGTTGAACTTGCGGTGGTTTATTATGCGAATAAGCGGATTTTTCCCCATAATATGGAGAATTTTACACCATTTTCTGCATGGCGAGGCTGCATTTTCTTCACTGTTTTATGTCACTCAGGAATGAAAAAAAATAAACATTCAAGCAGGAATTATTCACATTGTATATTATTCATTGTACTTTATACATTATTTATTATACACCCACGGTGGCGCAACCGTTGTCACTGTTGCCGTGATTTATCACGGACAGCAGTTGGCCAGCATCAATGTTGTCACGGTTGTTTCTGTTGTCGTGAAAAAACTTGTAAAATGAAATCAACTTTATTTGTTCGGGGTGGTGCGCACAAAAGCCTGGAAGGCTTTACTAAGCGAAGCGGTCGTAACCCGGGACAAAGTCCCGGGTAGGTATAGGCTAATCAGCTGTCTGGAAGACAGTACCTTGGATACGAGAGGTCCTTAGTGTGCACATAGCAAGGTACTGCCTTCCAGGCAGCCGTATAGGCATCTTTTTACCGAGGACTTCGTCCCCGGTTACGACCGCTTCGCTTAGTACAGCCACTATTCGCT
>CALZMB010000172.1 GCA_945788485.1 uncultured bacterium
GTGGCTGCGAAGATGCTTACGGAGATGTAGAAATACCATGGCTCAGCCGGTGTCGAGAAGTTCTCGCTGTTTGCGAGGAGCAGTGCGGCGGCTGCAAGCAGTCCGACGACGGCGGGGCGGAGCCCTTCGAAGATGTGCTGCACGACAGGTGTCTTCATGTATTTCATGAGCATCTTCGATATGAGAATCATGAGAATGAGCGAGGGTAGAATGAGCGCGGTTGTCGCTATGATGCTTCCGGCGACGGATGTCATGGCGCTGTAGCCCGCGTTGTGTGCCGCGACGTACCCGCAGTATGTCGCGGAGTTGATGCCGATGGGTCCGGGTGTCATTTGCGACACGGCAACGATGTTCGTGAACTCGGCAGATGTCATCCATCCGTGGCGCACGACGACTTCTGTCTGAATGAGCGACAGCATGCCGTAGCCGCCTCCGAAGCCGAACAGCCCAATCTGGAAGAACGTGATGAACAGCATGAGGAATATCATTTCTCGTCACCTCCTTCCTTGTTTTCAGCCTCGCTTTCGGTTATCATGCCGTAGATGTAGCCTCCCGCTCCTGCCGCGAGGATGATGAATATCGGGTTTACGCCGAGCAGCCATATCATTGCCGCGGATGCTACTGGAATCCAGCAGTTAGCGAAATTGATGTTCGCCGACTTCGCGAGCTTGAATGTCGGGGCGGCGATGAGAGCTACGACAGCGGGGCGTATGCCGTTGAAACATGCCTTCACCCATGCCACGTCCTGGAATTGCTGGAAGAACATGGCTATGAGGAGGATGATGAGGAACGACGGCAGCGCGGCGCCGAGTGCCGCCGTGAGTGCGCCTTTGTTGCCGCAGAGCTTGTAGCCTATGAAGGTTGAGATGTTTATGGCGAAAACGCCGGGGCACGACTGCGCGACAGCGATGAGGTCGAGAAACTCCTCGCGGCTGACCCACCTGCGTTTGTCAACGACATCGCTCTCGATGATGGGTATCATGGCATAGCCGCCGCCGAGCGTGAAAGCCCCGATGCGGAAGAACGTGGTGAAGAGCGCGGCTGCTGTGCCTTGTCGTGCTGTGTGTTGTGCCTGTTCCAATTTCTTTGCAAATATATTGTCGTTTTGCGGCGATTCTTGCCGTATCAATTGCAAAATTACACTTTTTTCTTGAAATACGCAAAAAAACTTGTCAATTCAGAATTATTTATGTAATTTTGCCGATGATGTGTCAGGACGGCCAGTGTCCTGCCCGTCAGCATATTCCACCAAAAAACAACTATTCATTATGGCATTGAAGATAATGAGCGTTGACGACGAGCTTGACCTTGAGCTGTTGCTGACGCAATATTTCAGACGCAAGATTCGCAAGGGCGAGTATGAGTTCTTTTTCGCCCACAACGGCGTAGAGGCGTTGCAGGTGCTGCTGTCACATCCCGACATCGACATCGTGCTGAGCGACATCAACATGCCGGAGATGGACGGCCTGACGCTTCTGAAGAAGATTAAGGACCGCAACAACCCGGCGTTGAAGGTCATCATGGTGAGCGCGTACGGCGAGATGAGCAATATCCGCGAGGCGATGAACAACGGTGCGTTCGATTTCGCCACGAAGCCTATCGACCTCGACGACCTGCAGCGCACGATAGACAAGGCGGAGAAGGAGATAGAGTTCGTGAAGCAGACGCAGCGCGAGCACGGGCAGCTCGTTGACATCAAAGCCGACCTCTCGCTCGCCTCTGAGGTGCAGCTTGCCATCCTCCCGCGCAAGTTCCCGCCGTTCGCCGACCTCACGTCAGAGATGGACATCTACGCCACGATGCATCCGGCTAAAGATGTCGGCGGCGACTTCTACGACTTCTTCCGCATCGACGACAGCCACATCGGCTTCGCCATGGCAGACGTCTCGGGCAAGGGCGTGCCTGCCGCGCTGTTCATGACGATGAGCCACACGCTGCTGCGCTTCACCGGCTCGCGCTGTCTCGACCCTGTGCGCACCGCCATGGAGACGAACGGCATGCTGTCTCGAGAATCGTTCGATTCGATGTTCGTCACTGTCTTCTACGGCATCTACGACACCCGGACGGGCGACATCACTTATGTCAACGCGGGGCATAACCCTCCCTACGTGCTTCATGCCGACGGCACGGTGACGGCTCTGCCTGTCTCCGACAATATCTGCATGGGCGTGATAGAGGATTTCGCCTATACGGCGCACACGCTGAAGCTTGAGCCCGGCGACACGCTTGTCGCATACACCGACGGCGTGACAGAGGCTTTCGACACGACAGGTGCAGCATACGGCGACGAAAGGCTCTGCCAGCTCATCGCCTCGCTCAGCGGCAAGACGGCGAAGGAAATCACCGACGGCGTGAACGCCAGCGTGGCAGACTTCGCCAACGGCGCCGAGCAGAGCGACGACATCACCGTGCTCACCCTGCAGCGGAAATGACGACAGTCTTCTGAAACGAAAACCTACATACCCACACCATGGAAACCGGAAAACGCATACAGACGGACATGAAGCGCATCGCTTTTGGCCTCGCCATCGCGGCCGTGAGCAGTGGCGTCACTTTTCTCGTGTGTGAGCAGAACCACCAGGCAAGCATCGCGGCGTTGCAGAGCGAGGCGAAGCAGCTTGAGAAGGCGGCGTTTGAATCGCGCGTGACACAACGTGTCAGCGAACAGATGGAGGACATCGCCTTCCAGCAGAAATCCATCTCCGACCGTCAGCGCGACCTGGCAGAGCGGCAGTCGCGCATCGCCGACATCGAAAGGGGGAAAGCCGAGATGGAGCGCGGCCTCGCGCTCATAGCCGAACGGCGCGCCGTGGCGTCTGCCGCGCAGGCAGACAGCATGAGGCGCATAGCAGAGCAGCAGACACGCCTCGCCGAGCACAACCTCGCCGAGGCGGTAGAGGCGCGCGCGCACGCCGACACGCTGTTCTACCAGTCGTTAGGCAACTCACTCGCGCAGTCTGCCATCACGCAGATGTATAAGGACATCGACCTCGCACGCCTGCTCGCATACGCCTCGTGGCATTACACCAACACATACTCCGGCGACCGTGACCATCAGAACGTATATACCGCCGTGCTGCACACATCGAACAGCGTGGAGCGCATCAACACCATCCTGAAAGGCAATGTGCGCGCCATACACATCGTGCAGGCGGACGGCGCGAAATGGGCGATGGGCATCACCGACGCAGGCGAGCTCTTCTGCTACAACTACGAGGGTAAGCGCATCGTACACAACATTCCCGGACACCTTGTCAGAGACATGGCGATAACCGACGCGGGCCATGCCGCCGTCCTCACGGCTGACGGGAGCGTGGTGCGCTGCAACTGCCGCAACGCCATCGCGGGAGGCACGATAGTGGAGACGCAGGGCACGCTGCCGCGGGGGAAATGGAAACAGCTCTTGGCAGTGGATGACGGCAAGTGTCTCGTGGCGATGTCCGGCAACACGCTCGCATGGATAGACGCCGCCACGCTGCAGCTGAAAGGCGTGGTGCCGCTGAAGGCGCAGCTCACCGCCATGGGATGCGAGAACCGCCGCATACACGTCTTCGGGAAAGGCGGAGCGCACTTCATCGCCGATGCCGCCGGGAATGTGGAGCAGGCAGACCTCACGGCGATAAAAGAGGATGTCACATATTATTATTATGACACCGCCACGCGCCAGCACATCGTGGGACAGCACAACGGCAACGTCGCGCTTGTGGAAGAGGGCGGCAAGATAGCGAAGATACTCACGGGCCACGGCGGACCCGTCACGCACATCGCCGTCGTCGGGAACCGTCTCATCTCTACAAGCTACGACCACAGCATACGCCTCTGCAACCTGAAGGACATCGACGGCGTGCCCTCGTTTTTCACGTCGAAGTTCGACCGGTGGCCCATGACGTTCGCCATCGACGAGAAAGAGAGCGTGATATGGGTCGGCAACGAAGGCGGCAACGTCAACAAGTTCTGCTTCTCCGTCTTCAAGAACGCCAACGCGACGAAAGCCCTGATAAACCGCGAGTTCACTACGGCAGAGTGGCAGTTCTATGTCGGCGACGCGGTGAAATACCGCACCTTCGGCACCGCCGCCGCCAAGCCTCTGCCATGACACCCGCCGAGGCTTTGCCATGACACCCGCCAAGCCTCTGCATTGACAATCGCATAGCCGTCAAACCGTATGGCTGCAACCCCACATCAATACCTCCCATGCACAAGACACTCTTCCTGACCATACTCACAGCCCTGCTCTTCATCCCCGGTGTATGCCCGGCGCACGCCGAGGGGACGGGAGTGCCGTATTTCCGCAACTTCACGTCAAAGGAGTATCACGCCCACAACCGCAACTACGATGTGGCGTGCGACGACTACGGCACTGTCTATGTCGCCAACTTCGAGGGCCTTCTCTACTACGACGGAGCGTCGTGGCGCAAGATACACACGCCGGGCATCAGCCGCGTCACGCGTCTCGCGCGCGGCAGAGACGGCAGGATATGGGTTGGAGGCTACAACGTCCTGGGCTATCTCACGGCAGACCGTCAGGGCCGCCTGCACTTGAAGACCATCGTCTCTGATGCCGTAAAGGGCGGCTTGTCAGAGGTTGACTTCATCAAAGTCACCGACCGCCGCATCTATGTACATACATCTTCCGGCAAAGGCTACTACGTCGATGGCGACCGCCTTGTCGAGATGCCCGGGCAAGACATGGGCTTCTTCGCCGCCGCCAACGATTCGGTGAGCCATCTGCAGCTCCCCCTCGGCCGCTCGCTCTCCTATTCGCATGATTCCGGCATAAGCTTCGGCGACGCCGCCGCGTCGTGGATGCCGCTCTCCGAACGCGACGGCTTGGTCAGCAACTACATCAACTACCTCACCTTCGACAAGCGCCACACCGTATGGGGCGTGACAGACAAAGGCGTCTTCGCCTTCGATGCCGTCTCGCCCTACAGCCAGCTGACAGAGCGGCAAGGGCTGAAAGGCGAGGTGAACTGCATCACGCAGCTCGGCAAGACAGTCTTTCTCGGCACGATGGAAGGTCTGTTCGCCGTCAACGGACACAGCGTGAAGCGCGTCGGGGACATCGACCTCGCCTGCTGGCAGTTTGACGATGTCGATGACAACACCGTCTATGCCGCCACCTCGGCAGGCCTCTACGTCACCTCCGGCGGCACCGTGCGCCGCCTCACACAGGGCAACACTTTCTCCGTCTGCATGGCGGCGGACGGC
>CALZMB010000173.1 GCA_945788485.1 uncultured bacterium
AGTAGATGCGGAAGACAGAGAAGTCGCACGTCTGTCTCGGCCACATCCAGTTGTCTGTCTCGCCGCCGAACTTTCCCATCGACTTCGGTATGGCGAAGACGAGACGGACGTCGTTGAAGTCGCGGTAGGTGGTGAGGTAGTATTTGTTGCCTTCGTAGAACGGCTTCAGCTCTACGCGCAGCGTCGAATCCTTAGCCACGGCAGCCTTCTGCTCTTCTGCCTCAAGCGAATCGAGCAGCTGGCTCTGCTTCTCAGGCGTGAGCTTTCGGATGCCTGCTGCCAGAACCTCAGCGGTGTAGTCGCGTTGCGAGACAAGGAACGAGACAAAGAGATTCTCGTTCGGCAGCTCCTCTTCAAAACTCTTCGCCACGAAGCCGTTGAGCATATAGTCGTGTTCTACGGTTGAGTGAGAGCGTATGGCTTCGAAGCCGCAGTGGTGGTTGGTGAAGACCAGTCCGTCGGGCGAGACTACCACGCCCGAGCAGAATCCGCCGAAGTTCACGACAGCCTTCACAATGGCATTACTGTCTGCATAGAGCTGTCCGTAGGGCAGGTGGTAGCCTTCTTCCTGCATCTTCTCATAGACAGCTTGCGGCAGGTTAGACAAAGTCCACATGCCCTCATCGGCAGTGGCACGCTGACTGCAAAACATGATGGCAGCCAGACAAGAGAGAGAGAGAATTGTTTTCTTCATATTTTTGTTTTTTTTCTGTTGGCGAGGGGATTTTGATTCTGGCAGGAAATTGTTAATAACGTGAGGAACGATAATAACGTTAGGAACGACAATAACGTTAGGAACGACAATAACGTTCATAACGTTAGGAACGACTGTGAGGTCAAGTCCGGCTATCCGATTATTCTCATGTCGTCATCTTTCAGTCGCAGGATGGGGCGGAGGACGATTTCGCCCATCACGCCGATGTTTTCGCGCAGTGCATAGAGCTCTTTCACCATGTCTGCATGGCGTTGCCTTTCATCCGCCGTTAGAGGCGTGTCGAGCCCTGCCTGCTGCAGCATCATGCGGCTCTTGCCCGAAATGACGAGTTCGAGATAGAGCTGCATGAAGCAGATGATGTCGAAAAACACCTCAGCGGGGAACTGGCTGCGGACTGTGAGCAGATACTCGCCCGTGTTCGTCTCCGTGAGCCTGCCTTGGCGTATGGCTGTGAGCAGCTGTATGTCGAACGTGATTGAATGGTCGAGCCAACGGTAGATGCAGCTCTCGTTGTATGTGCCGAGCGCGACGAAGAGAGAGAGGAAGATGAGCACGGTGGCGACGAGCTGTAGCAGCGGGGGCAAGAGATGCAGGTTGAAGACGAGGTGTATCGCCACGACAAGAGCCGCCGCCATGCAGCAGAGGATGTTCTGGACGATTGTGGGCCGCCTGCCGCCGTGATACATATTCTTATATAAGAGAATCAGCGATGCGGCGAGGGCGGTGCAGCCGATGTGCAGCATTGCTGTTGAGATGCCGCGGAAGAGAGCTGTTCCGAGCATCATGCCGGGGTTGCAGATGACGTAGATGAGGTTTTCGGCGAGAGCGAATCCGCCGCCTGCCGCCGCTCCATACACCAATGCCTCTACGAAGAACACGATGTTCCGGCGGCGTATGAGAATGACGGCTACAGCCGCTTTCATCGCCTCTTCAAGCAAGGGGAAGAGCCATACGCTCTCTGCCGCAGTCAGCGCCTGCCTTTGCATGACATAGCCTGCCGCGACAACAGCCACACACGCCGCCATGCCTGCGAGGATGGCAGCGGACAGCACACCCCATCTTATCAGCCGGAAGCTGTCGAACAGTCGCAGCAGCAGGATGTATGCCAGGATTGGCACAAGACAGATGAGATAGGTGGCCATAGCGTGTGATGTGTCGAGATATACGGGATGCGGCATTAGTGTGCGCTGCCTACAACAGCTTCAGCGAGATAAGGAACTCTCCGCCTGAGCGTTTCAGCCCCGACGAGCGTTGGCTGAAGAGCTGCGCGTAGCCGAACGACCATGTCGTTTTCATATAGTTGAACAACACGACCTCTATGTTCAGCTGCGCGCCGACATTGATATAGTTGTTGAACTGCTCTTTGCCCCATGGGTTGGCGATGAGGTCGGCGGCGAACAGCGACATCTGCGCGTAGGTGGGATAGAGGCACAGCATCCCGACGTTGCGGAAGCGTACGGGCTGCAGGTTCACTTCGCCCATCGCCTTGCAGAACGAATGTGCTGAGATGTTGTCAATCTCCGTTCCGGGCATGCTGTTGACGTCGCGGTATCGGAATATTCTGCCGCAATCGATGTAATTATTGCCGAATCCACCGAAGTATTCGTTTCCGAACGACGAATCGCTGTCACCGAACGCCTGCCCTGCCGCCAGCCTCAGCCATGCGCTCGTGTTGCGCATCACGGGCAGCAGCGTGCCGGTGTCGTAGGTGGCAGTCAGCGAGGGGTAGAACTTGCCTTTCGCAAGATAGGTGTAGCCAGAGATGTTCCACTGATAGCCCTGCTCAGCCACCAGTCCGCCGAGGCTGGTGCGCACTTTCCCCGCCCCGATATTGGCGGAGAGTGTCTGGAACGAGTGTATGTTGTCCGCCACGCCAACGTTCTGGTAGAGAGGCAGGGCATCCATGTCTCCGTAGGCGGCGACGGTGACGCCCCAGTTCCATGAGTAAGGCGCGCGGATAGTATTGCTGTAGCTGTAGCCGACGGATGTGGTGTAGCCTTTGCGCGAGCGGCGCGTAGGGCCGAAGAGGTCGTAGAAGTTTGTCGGGTTCCATGCCGCCTGGACTTTCCATCCCCACGATTCGAACTCCGCCTCGGCGTGGAAGCGGTTCTTCCATGCGTTATGGCTCCATGGCGAGATGCCGAGCGAGAGGTTCAGGCGGTTGATGCCGATAGGGTCTGAGAAGGCGACGTGGCAGGCGAGGACGGGCGTGACGTTGTTCCATGCGCTGAGGTCGGTGAATCCGCTGATGTCGGGATAGGCTCCCTGGAAGCGCAACTCGCGCAGGGGATGATACACCTTGATTGAATCATACACCTCGCCGAAGCTGACAGAGGGCGGCGAGACACGCAGCGAGGCGAGGCCCTTGAGGGCAGGGGCGGCGTCGTAAGCCTTCTGCCCGAGATATTCCACGGCGTTGCAGTCGTGAATCTCTGCATGGCTGAAGACGACGGGAAGCAGCCCGTTGCGCGTGAACTCCATGGCGTAGATGCTGTCGTTCGGCGCGAGATACGGGGCGAAAAGCCCTGACTGGACGTTGCTGAGAAGGCGCATCTGCGGCGCGTCGGCAGCAGTCTGCGGCGCGTCGGCAGCAGTGAGACCGGCTGCAATGCTGTCCGTCTGTGAAGCAACATCGCCGGCAGAGAAGACGCGGCGGTCAACCGGAATCTCCCAGATGTTCGCCACGCCGGTGTAGTAGGATGTGCCGACAAGCGACGTGTCGTCGTGCGAGAAGCGGAACTGCGAGAGGTTGCTGTCGCTGAGCGTGTGCAACGTATGGTAAGAGAAGTCGGCGTTCTCCAGGTTATCTACGCTGAAGAGAATCAGGCTGTTCTGCCCGCGCAGCCCGGTGATGGTCATAGAGAGCATCTGCCCGTCGTGCGACACGTCAAGGTCAGAGACGCTGACGCCGAAGGGGAAGGTGTAGAGCACGTCCTGCCGCGACAGCGCGGCGTCGTAGCGCACGAGGTGCGTCACGCCTTCGTGCGACATCAGTCCGTAGAGGAAGTCGCGGGCGTTGTCATAGACGATGTTCGATGTGCGCTGGAAAGCGAGATGCCCCTTGGCGGTCACCTTTGCGCCCGCCGCTGTGGTGTCTGCCGCAGCGTCATGCCGCGCCTTTGCAGGGTCGAGGCTCATCCACCGTATGCCGCGTATGCCGTTGTTGCGGTCGGTCCAGAAGAGGCGGCGACGGCGGCGGTCGAGAGCCACGTATGCCGTCTGATAGAGCATCGGGCCGTCGATCACTGTCAGCCGGCGGCGTTCGCCGCTGCTCAGGTCTATCTCTTCGAGATGGGCGAAATCGCCGGGATAGTTGACGGCGGTGTAGCCTTTTTGCCCCATTCCATCGACAACAAGTGGCGAGGCGGAGCCGTAGGGCGTGGCGGTCAGACGGCGCAGCGGAGTGACAGGATAGGCATTGACGGCGGCGAGGTTCTGCTGCTGGTGCTCATGCTCATACGCCTGCCATTCGTCCCACACGTCTGTGAGATGCCTGCCGAACACCTCTCGGAACTGCGAGGCGAAGAACGCCTTGCTCCCGGGCGTGCGGTTGTAGAAACGTATGACAGGCTCGTAGCCGTAGCGCATCGTGAGATAGTTGACGAATCGCGTGCCGTAGAGATAGGCGTTGGTGCCGAGCTGGAAGTCTTTCGTCGAGCCTTCAGATTCCAGACCGACGACGGTAGAGAGGCTGCACCGCTCCGCGACAAGGTTCCTGAAATACATCTCGTCATATCCTCCCAAGGCGCGCCCCACGCCTCCGCCGAGCCAGGTCTCCATGCAGCAGGCGATGCCTTCGTGATACCATCGCGGGGCATACCATCGCGGCACGGTGAGATAGCTCCACACCGAGGTGAGGGGATAGCGCGTCTGCGCCACCACCTTCGTTCCGAAGAGCCGCCGCCACCATGCGTCGCGGGCATTGGGACGGTCGGTCATCACGGTGTGGGTGTATTCGTGCTTGAAGAGATGCGCGTAGCGTTCTGTCGTCGGACTGATGTAATACGACATGTTCACGGGCGCCATGCCGACGGAAATGACATTCGAGGGCAGGGGCGCAGCGCCGCCGTTGCCGTCGTCCTCCCAGTCGGTCAGCATCATGAATGGCGGCTGTATGGCGGGCCGTCCCCACACCGTGTCGTGCAATGCCTTGCCATGCTCATACTGCCGTATGATATGCGGTATGTACTGCGACAGCGTCTTGGAAAAGAAGGTCAGCGTGACCCCTCTGTTCATGGAGGAGTCGCGCTGTTCATATTTGTATATCGTCTGCGCCGGCACTGCAACCGACAATGCGCACAGCACTGCGGCGAGAGCCGTTTTCATGCTTTTTCTCATGCCTTTTCAGCGGATATGGCGGTCCGGGAACTTTCATGCGTCAGTGCCGCACGGCTAATATGGCTGCGGCACAGACTGCTACACGCTGCGTACGAGAATCCTTCTATCGCACCACATCCGTCTGCCGCTTCACACGGTTGAGCTGTCC
>CALZMB010000174.1 GCA_945788485.1 uncultured bacterium
TAGAAATACACAAACACGAAAACGAACAAGCAAAACACGACAGCACACACAGCCCTCTCGGCTGTGGTGCTGTCTGTTATACGGTTATATGTCATACACAAATTGTTGCGTTACGTTATCCTGTACACATCTCTTCGCCATGTGGCAGATGTGTCAGTTCTTCTTCAGTACCAATGCCGAGCGTGCGGGGAGATAGAGTTTCAGCCACTCTTTATGCTCCTCGACATACGCCGGGTCGTAGTTTGTGAAGTGTGTGACGGAATCGTCGTTCAGCCCGTTGCCTCCGAATGCCGTATCATCTGTGTTCAGCATGACGCTGTACGACCCTGTCGGGACGAGGAAGCCGTAGCCGGTGAACGATGTTGTCGGATTGAAGTTGAAGACGAACAACAGGTCGCCTCTCGTATAAGCGAGCACCTGGTCGCCGTCGTTATGCCATATCTCGGTCACAGGGGTCTTGTTGAATGCTTTTTCGCTTTTCAGCACCTCAAGCATCTTCTGGTCGAAATCGCCGAGATAGTGATAGCACAACTCCTTGTTGTCAACAAGGTTCCATTGCCTGCGGGCGTATTTGTAGCTCCATCCGTTTCCTTCGCGCGGGAAATCTATCCACTCCGGGTGTCCGAACTCATTGCCCATGAAGTTCAGGTATCCTCCGTTGATAGTAGAACATGTCACGAGACGTATCATCTTGTGCAGCGCGATGCCTCGGTGAGCCACGTCGTTCTCGTCGCCTTTCTTGAAATGCCAGTACATGTCAGCGTCGATGAGGCGGAAGATGACGGTCTTGTCGCCCACAAGCGCTTGGTCGTGAGATTCGACATACGAGATGGTCTTCTCGTCTTTGCGGCGGTCTGTCATCTTCCAGAAGATATCGAAGACGCCCCATTGCTCGTCGCTCTTCTCCTTTATCATCTTTATCCAGTAGTCGGGTATGCCCATAGCGAGACGATAGTCGAAGCCCATACCGCCGTCCTCGAACTTCGCCGCGAGGCCAGGCATGCCCGACATCTCCTCGGCGATAGTGATGGCGTTCTTGTTCACCTCATGAATCAGTTTGTTCGCGAGGGCGAGATAGCAGAGCGCGTTGTCATCCTGTGCTCCGTTGAAATAGTCGCCGTAACCGCCGAAGTCCTGCCCGAGGCCGTGGTTATAGTAGAGCATGGATGTGACGCCGTCGAAGCGGAAGCCGTCGAACTTGAATTCCTCAAGCCAGTATTTGCAGTTTGAGAGCAGGAAATGCAGCACCTCGTCCTTGCCATAGTCGAAGCAGAGCGAATCCCATTGGTTGTGTTCGCGCCTTGCGCCGGGATAGAAATATTGGTTTGGGTCTCCCGCGAGGTTTCCCAGCCCCTCCACCTCGTTCTTCACGGCATGAGAGTGTACGAGGTCCATGATCACCGCCACGCCGAGTTGATGCGCTTTGTCTATGAGCGCCTTCAGTTCTTCTGGCGTGCCGAACCTTGACGATGCCGCGAAGAAGTTTGAGACATGGTATCCGAACGAGCCATAGTACGGATGCTCCTGTATAGCCATCACTTGTATGCAGTTATAGCCGTCTTTCACAATGCGCGGCAGCACATTGTCCTTGAACTCGGTATATGTGCCGACCTTCTCCGCATCCTGTCCCATGCCGATATGGCACTCGTAGATGAAGAGAGGGTCTTTCTGCGGGCGGAAAGATTTCTTCACCCACTTGTATTCTTCTTCCGGAGCCCACACCTGCGCCGAGAATATCTTTGTCTGCTCGTCCTGTACCACACGTCGTGTCCATGCCGGGATGCGTTCGCCTTCTCCCCCGTTCCATTTCACTTTCATCTTGTACAGGTCGCCGTGCTTCAGCGCAGCCTTCGGCAGTTTCAGTTCCCAGTTGCCAGAATCGGAGATGCGCTTCATGGCATATTTCTCGTCTTCCTGCCATCCGTTGAAGTCTCCGATGATATATATTGCCGTAGCATTGGGCGCCCATTCTCTCAGCACCCATCCGCCTCTCGCTGTGCGGTGCAGTCCGAAGTAGAGGTAGCCAGAAGCGAAATCCGCGAGCGATGTCTTTCCGTTGTTCGTGAGTTTGTTTATCATCCACTGCGCGTGGTCGTGACGTCCTTTGATGGCATCTTCGTACGGTTCAAGCCACGGGTCGTTCTTCACCAGTCCGATATGCTTCACGGCATTGGCTTTCATCTCAGCGGCCTTTGCTTTGCATTTGCGGCCGCATTTGCTTGTCTTGTTTTCTGTCTCTGCCATATATATAATAATGTATTATTATTATTTACAATTAATAATTTATAATATACAATTTATAATTTTTATACATCCAAGATTGTCCGCAAGATATTCAATTATACATTGTACATTATAAATTATAAATTGAAAAAAGTTGTCGTTGTTGTCGTAAATCCCTTTTTATTTAGTTGCCAACTAAAATAAAAGCGTCATCCGACAGCAATCTTTATCACAGCCTTATGTATGCTCTCCGCCGTGCCGATGCAAGGCTGGTGACCATCTTCCGGCAAGAATATTGCCATCATGCCCGGGTGGCATGTCACGAAGCTCTCGCCCTGCACCCCGGGATATTTCGTCACATCCTTCGTCTCGTTGTATTCCGCCTCCGGGAGGTCGGCAGTCGGAGTATAGCCGTATGTCTCATCGGCATTGAGAGGAATCTGTATGTCGAGCATACGCCTGTGCGTTTCCATCACAGCCTCCTCTTTCGTCTTGCCTTTCGTGTCCATGATGTTGACGAAACAGTCCGCGCCGTCAATCTCATGCTTTCCGTTCTCCAACGAGTTGAGGTCGTTTGCCTCAAGAAAATCTACAACCTTGCTGAAGTAGCGGTTCACGCCAACATAGTTCTTCAAGTTTTCAATCTTATCTATAATCATAGCATATATATTTATGTAGGTTTAACATTATTCTTCCAAAAGACAGGCAGGTTTGCACAAAGGCGCGCCGGCTCACGGCAGTCTCACTGAGCCAAATAAGGTCGAAAGAGCGCACGGCACGCCCCCGTCGCGCCTCATTTCCGTTTCTCCTTGAAACCGTCAACATACACGCCGGTTTCTGTCACCTGGCCGTCCCTGTTCTTCATCACATACTCTCCGTGTCTCACGCCGTTGCGGTACGAGCCCTCGAAGCGAATGCCGTCCTTGTCCTGCTCAATAGCCTTGCCGTCAGGTTTCCCGTCACGGTACATGCCCTTGAACTTCGTGCCGTTGCTGAAATGGATAATCATCTCCCCGTTCATCTTCCCGTTCTTGAACGTCCCCTCGAACGTGTCGCCGCCTTTCTTCTTCAGCACGCCGCGGCCTTCGTATTTGTCGTTTTTCCACGAGCCGTTGTAAGAATCTCCGTTTCGCCATACGAGCAAGCCCTGCCCGTTCTTCTCTCCGTTGGCGAAATGCCCTGTATAGACATCGCCGTTGGCGAATCTGAAAATTCCTTCGCCATGCCTCTCCCCCTGCAGGTATGAGCCTTCATACACATCATGGTTGGCATACTTGTACACACCCTTGCCGTTCTGAATGTCGTCGGCCCAGAAGCCGGTATATACATCGCCGTCGGCATATCGGTACGTGCCCTTGCCGCTGCGCTGGTTCTGATTCCATTGCCCGTCATAATACGAGCCGTCGCCCCAGTCGTAGCGCCCCTTGCCGTGCTTCATGTCGTTCTTCCATTCGCCGTCATAATAAGCTCCGGAAGCGAAGACATACTTGCCTTTGCCCTGCCGCTTGTCCATATACCACTGGCCATCGTAAGTGTCGCCGTTATAGTAGTACATCACGCCGTGGCCCTGCTGATAGTCGCGAAACCACAGGCCGACATATTTGTTGTTGTTCATGAAATAGTAGGTGCCCTTGCCGTGCTGCTGGTCCTGAAACCATTCTCCCTCATATTTCTCGCCGTCAACGAAGGTATAGACCCCGTAGCCCTGGCGTTTGCCCTTGACATACTCTCCCTCGTAAGTGTCGCCGTTCTTGTACGTCGCCGAACCTTTGCCGTGCGCCTTGCCGGCAACCATCTCGCCCTTGTACATGCCTCCGTCTTTCAGGACACACGAGCCGAGCATAATCTTCTGCCCGTAAGAAATGACAGAAGCCATAAATAAGAATATGTATATAAATATTGTTTTCACAAGAAATGTCGTGTACAGGTGGGTTTAATTTTTACAAAGATACGACATTTCTCACAAAAAGGAAACGTAAAAACAGATAATTTTGTTTTTTTTCACTTTTCAATAATATTATCGACGCAAAGAACAAACGATTCCCGATTTTTTTTGTAAATTTGCACATTCAAAAATGTATAATTTATAAACTAAAATAACATGAAATTCCTTACCGTAATCCCCGCCAGATACGCATCCACACGTTTCCCTGGCAAACCTCTCGCCATGCTGGGAGGAAAGCCCGTCATACAGAGAGTATATGAACAGGCACGACAGCTGACAAGCGAAGTCTATGTCGCCACAGACGACAGCCGCATCTACGACACCGTCACATCATTCGGAGGCAAAGCCGTGATGACCTCACCCCACCACAAAAGCGGCACCGACCGCATCGAAGAAGCGGTCCGCAAGATACAAGACGCGACACACGCCGAATATGATGTCATCATCAACATACAGGGCGACGAGCCCTTCATTCAGCCCGCGCAGATAAAAGCCCTCATCGACTGCTTCGACGACGAGAGGACAGAGATAGCCACACTCGGCATACGCTTCGGCAGACAAGGCGAGACAGACGGCACCGCCACGCTTCACGACATACAGAACAGCAACTCGCCGAAGATAGCCGTCTCGCGGCAAGGCTTCGCGCTCTATTTCTCACGCTCCGTCATACCATTCTGCCGCGGCGTGGAACAAGAACGCTGGCCCGAGACATTCCCCTACCTGAAACACATAGGCATGTACGCCTACCGCCGACAAGTGCTCGGCGAGGTGACGGCACTGCCCCAGTCGCCATTAGAGAAAGCCGAAAGCCTCGAACAGCTGAGATGGCTCGAAAACGGATACAAGATAAAAGTCGGCATAACGACATCTGAGACAATAGGCATCGACACGCCCGAAGACCTTGAGAAAGCGGAACGCTTCCTCGCCAACACGAAATGACGCGACGAACAATCGCCGCAAGCATCTGTTCAGTGACATCTCTATAAACGTTTTTTCAATTTATAATTTATAATTGCGC
>CALZMB010000175.1 GCA_945788485.1 uncultured bacterium
ATTAATTTGACGGTGGGCATTTATAGAACCCACCTACCCCCCCCGCCCCCGGACTGCACAAAAACAGCCGGAGGCGGGGCACGACACACACGAAAACAACACATACAAACACAAAACGCAAACATAAATCAACACTATGAACTTCCCTGTCGAAAAATTCAAGAACATCGAAACACCCTTCTACTACTACGACACCGAACTCTTGCGCCAGACGCTCGACACCATCGTCAAAGCCGCCGAAGAGAACGGAGGATACTGCGTTCACTATGCCGTAAAGGCTAACGCCAACCCCAAAGTGCTCGCCATTATCGCAAAAGCAGGACTCGGAGCTGACTGCGTAAGCGGAAACGAAGTAGAGGCAGCCCTCAACGCCGGGTTCCCGGCAGAAAAAATCGTGTTCGCAGGAGTAGCGAAAAAAGACAAAGAAATCCTGCTCGGAATAGACAGCAACATCTTCTGCTTCAACTGCGAGAGCATCGAAGAACTCGAAATCATACAACAGCTCGCACACAGCAGAGCGAAAACAGCTAACGTCGCATTCAGAATAAACCCGGACGTCGGAGCCCACACACACGCAAACATCACGACAGGCCTCGCAGAAAACAAATTCGGCATCCCAATGCAAGACATGGAGAAAGTCATCATGCTCGCCGACAACATGCCGAACATAAAATTCATCGGACTGCATTTCCACATCGGAAGCCAGATTCTCGAAATGGACGACTTCAAAGCACTCGCACTGAGAATAAACGAGCTGCAAGACCGCCTCAACAAACAGGGCATCTTCGTAGAGAACATCAACCTCGGAGGAGGACTCGGCATCGACTACAACGACCCCGACAAAAACCCCATTCCGGATTTCAGACTCATGTTCAAAACCTACAACAGCCTCCTGAAACTCAGAGAAGGACAGAAACTACACTTCGAACCGGGACGCTCCGTCGTAGGACAGATGGGCTCACTCATCACATCAACAATATTCGTCAAACAAGGCACACACAAGAAATTCTGCATCGTAGATGCCGGAATGACCGACCTCATAAGGCCCGCACTCTACGACGCATACCACAAAATAGAGAACATCAGCAACCCTGACGGCAAAACCACGACATACGACATCGTAGGCCCGATATGCGAGTCAAGCGACGTCTTCCAGAAAGACTATCCCATGAACGAGACACGACGCGGAGACATCATCGCCATCCGTTCGGCAGGAGCTTACGGAGAAATAATGGCGTCACGATACAACTGCAGAAACCTGCCTAAGGGGTACACCACCGAAGACCTGATATGAAACATATCTCTATCATCATCATAACCGACGACGACAACCTCGTGTTGAGAGACAACCTGCCCGCTCTGCTAAGCCAGGACTACGACTCGCAATATGAGATTGTCGTCGTGCGCAATACAAGGAGGGGGGAGATGACAGACATCATCGAACCATTCATGCAGCGCCACAAAAACCTGCGCTCCACCTTCCTGCCAGACAAGCCGCAATACATCACCGACGAAGAAGTCGAAATCCTGCTCGGCGCAAAAGCCGCACAACACGACAACATCATCGTCATACCGCCAACATTCCACACCAACGACAGCAAATGGCTCAAGCGACTCGCCGACGACATCGAAATCACTGACGGCGACAACAAGCAGCTCCTAAGCGACAACCGGCCGCTGCTGCTCGGCGACGCGCACTATCACGAAACTCTCGGATTCTTCAAACGGCGCAGACACCTCAAGACAGTGAAGAAAGTGCTGAAAAAATGGTGCAAGCAAAAAGGCATCAGCGCAAAAACGCTATTCGCCGACAAGAACACAAGACACAGCCTCGCCATAGCGTTCAGAAAACAAGACTACATGGACGACATGACGCTCAGAGACATCATACAGACACACCTCATCACTTTCTGAACATCACACTCTCGCCTATCACAATACAGAAGATGGTCATTCTACACTACATACCCTCTCTCGGCAAAAAGGCAGGACAGACATCACAGCTTGTCCAAAAGCTTCATGCCGCTCTGGGGAAAACAGTCGAATCACACCTCTTCACAGGCGAGATATCAAGAAAAGAGTTTGTCGCGAAACTCAACGGCATACACCCCGACATCCTGCACATACACGGATGCTGGGACATACACCTCGCGCTCGCCCAATATCTTGCCGCAAAACATGGCTGCCCCGTCATCATCTCACCCCACGCCGCCCTCTCGCCAGACACCCTCGAGACCGACTTCTGGACAGCACGCCTGCCGAGAATAATACTCTACCAGTTCCTCGCCGTCAGAAAAGCCTTCGTGCTGCACGCCGCCACACAACAGGAGACAGCCGACCTGAAAGACCTCGGATGGAAGAAACGCATCGCGTTCATACCCCTCGACGGCCTCAAAGCCACCGACACGCAGGCAGCGGCAAACGTCGCGGAGCAGTTCCGCATCCTGTACAAGAAAGTCATCGACACACGCAGCCGCAACACAATCGGCGACAAAGAGCGCGACATTCTCTTCTCCCTCATCAGACAAGCCGCCACCCCGGCATTCTCCGACCAGGTCGAAGAACACTCCTCCCAGGTCGAAGAACACACCCTCTCCGCCCTCTCCGAGCACACCTGGAAAAGCATACAAATCTACGCCATCGACCATCGCGCCGACCAGCTGCTATTTGAAGGCCTCAGACGCGTCAACTACACCGTCCCAGTACGCGTCCGCCACCTGCCGTCACGCTACACCATAAAGCAGACGCTGCAGACAAAAAAACAAATCCCCCTCGACATCGACACGCAAGACACCGGCGAACGAGACATCATCACAGCTATCACGCAGCTACACCACATCCTCTGTCTTAAAGAGACGGAAGAAGGATGGCAGTCGCCAATACAACTCCTCGCAAAGCTCTACACCGCACTGCGATACACCGACTACGACGAAGACAACATCAGACGCCACCTGCAAAAGAAACACCTCACTGCCTTCGCCGCACGCATAATGCACATCCTCGCCGCACTCTTCAGCCTCACCGTCGGCTTCATGCCCGTCAACCCCATCGACGACAAGAAGACACACCAACTGCTGCAAAACTTGAACAACATCTCATACAACATCACACAGAACATACCATGAGCAATTACGACATCGAACACGACATGAGATACCTGAGGCTCCTCGCGCACAACTTCCCCACCGTAGCCGCCGCCTCGACAGAGATCATCAACCTCTCTGCCATACTCAACCTGCCCAAGAGCACAGAACACTTCCTCGCCGACATACACGGCGAGCACGAGGCTTTCCAGCACGTCCTCAAAAACGCATCAGGAAACATAAAACGCAAGGTGAAAGAAATCTTCGGCAACACCCTGCGCGACGCCGAGACAAAAGAGCTCTGCACACTCATCTACTACCCCGAACAGAAACTCCAGACCGTCAAAGCCGTCGAAAACGACCTCAACGACTGGTATCACATCACACTCCACCAGCTCGTAGCCATCCTGCGCGACGTCTGCTCGAAATACACACGCTCAAAAGTGCGCAAGTCCCTCCCTGAAGAGTTCTCCTACATCATACAAGAGCTGCTCCACGAACGCACCGACGACATGAACAAGGCGGCATACGTCAACGGCATCATCGACACCATCATCACCACACAACGCGCCGACGACTTCATAATAGCGCTCTGCAACGTCATACAACGTCTGTCCATCGACCAGCTGCACATCCTCGGAGACATCTTCGACCGAGGACCGGGAGCGCATATCATCATGGACACCTTGCATAACTACCACTCATGGGACATACAGTGGGGCAACCACGACATCCTGTGGATGGGAGCCGGAGCAGGCAACGACGCCTGCATCTGCCACGTCATACGCATCTGCCTGCGTTATGCCAACCTCACTACGCTCGAAGAAGGATACGGCATCAACCTCGTGCCACTCGCCACCTTCGCCATGGAGCACTACAACGACGACCCATGCACCGGCTTCGAACCCATCGTCCTCGACGGCAAGACAAGCCTCGACGACAAGCAGAAGCGCCTCACAGCCATGATGCACAAAGCCATCTCCATCATACAGTTCAAGAAAGAAGCAGAGCTGTTCCAACGACACCCCACATGGAACATGGAAGACCGCGACATCATCTCCACCGTCAACACACAAGACAACACCTGCGTCGTTGACGGCAAGACATACACGATGAAAAACGCCACCTTCCCGACAGGCATCACCCTCACTGAAGACGAAGAGCAACTCATGAGGCGGCTGCACCACAGCTTCCGCGTCTCAGAGAAACTCCAGAAACACATACGCGCCATACTCACGCACGGATGCATGTACGCCATCTGCAACGGAAACCTCCTCTTCCACGCTTCTGTTCCGCTCAACGCCGACGGCACGCTGAAAGAGGTAGAGATGATGCCCGGCAAACGCTTCGCCGGGAAAGAGCTGCTCCACAACATCGGAATGCTCGTCCGCTCAGCCTTCCAGCAAGACACCTCGCCTGCCGAGCAACAATACGCGAAAGACTATTTCCTATACCTCTGGTGCGGAAAAGACTCGCCACTCTTCGACAAATCCAAGATGTCAACCTTCGAAAGATATTTTGTTGAAGAAAAAGCCGCGCACAAAGAAGAGAAAGGCTACTACTTCCGCCTGCGCGACAACGAAGCCGTCATAGACAGCATCATGGACGCCTTCGGACTGAAAGGACCCAACCGCCACATCATCAACGGCCACGTCCCAGTACACGTCGCAAGCGGAGAGAACCCCATCAAGGCAAACGGCAAGCTCATGGTCATCGACGGCGGCTTCTCAGAAGCCTACCATAACGAGACAGGCATCGCCGGATACACACTCGTCTATCACAGCCGGGGATTCCAGCTCGTGCAGCACGAGCCTTTCACCTCTGCCAAGGACGCTATCCTGCGAGGCACCGACATCAAGTCAACCACGCAAATCATCGAGATGTCCAACCGCCGAATGCTCGTCGCCGACACCGACAAAGGCGCAGAGCTGCGACAGCAGATAGAAGACCTCCAGCACCTCCTCTACGCCTACCGCCACGGCTACATAAAAGAAAGCGAAAAGAAATAGCCCCTGTATTCTTCGGCCAGGTCGAAGAACACCCGCCCTCCCCTGTTCAACGGGCATCCGCCCGCTGATTCCTACCCTCAAAC
>CALZMB010000176.1 GCA_945788485.1 uncultured bacterium
AGACACCAGATCCTAAGTCTGGCGCGTCTACCAATTTCGCCACAAGCGCATACGCCGGCCTTTCCTGCCCGACGGTTTGCGGATGCAAAGGTACACAAATATTTTCATTCGCCCAAACGTTTCATGCCTTTTTTTATGTCCGGCATCCTTTTTCTTCTTCAGACAATGCTGCAAGAAGCGTCTCTTTGGCACACTGAGTATGCAGGAATCAGCCGATGTGGCAGCAAAGATTAAATTTTTTAAACCTTCGCGACACTTTGACACCGCCATCCGCCATGGCACAGAAGATGTCTGTATATAGGGTGAAAGCGGTTGAGACACACCGCAAGAAACAACAAACATACACAAACAATCTAAAATAGGAGGTTATTATGTTACCAGTAATGAGCACAAACAGTTGGTTCCCCTCAGTATTCAACGATTTCTTCGACAACGACTGGATGCCGAAAATGAAAGCCACCGCTCCGGCAGTGAACGTGAAGGAAAGCCCTAAAGACTACACCATGGAGTTCGCCGTTCCTGGCATAAAGAAAGAGTTCTGCCGCATCAATCTCAACAACGAGGGCAATCTCGAAGTCGCGATAGAGAACAAACTCGAACATAAGGAGGAAGACAAGCACGAACACTATCTCCGCCGCGAGTTCAGCTACACCAACTATCAGCAGGTCTATGTCCTGCCAGACGACATTGAGAAAGAGAATATCTCTGCCAAGGTTGATAACGGCGTGCTCACCATCACCCTGCCGAAGATGACAAAGCAGGAGGTGAGGGACAGCAGACGTCAGATAGAAATAGCATAATTTTTCGGAACTTCCTCCTCACGGTGTCGGCAACGGCAGCTGTAGAGAGGGGAAGTGAGAAAAGGAGGAGAAAACAGCAAGCTGCTGTATCACACGGGCATATCGCCCTGCTGATACAGCAGCTTTTTTTGTATAATCTCGGTGCAAAGACACAATGTCTTTTCAAAAAATGGCGATAGCATGGCGGAAAGTGACTTTTTTATCGACTTCCTGCCATGCTATCGCCACTTTTTTGTTTTTCCTGTCTTCGTCAACTTTCCATAAATGCTTAAGCACAATATGCAACAACGTTGTCGCCGTTGTCCCTGTTGTCGTGAAAAAATCACCTCGTCAACTATAGAAAATCACCTCGTCAACTAAAAACTATTAGCTCGTCACCTTGTCAACTCGTCACCTTGTCAACTAAAAATCAATATATATTGGTATTGTGGCAAATGCGGAAAATCCGTAACTTTGCACGCTGAAAGAATCAAAAACACTTGATTATGACAACAAGACACATCCTCACATCCATCATCGCAGCCTTCTGCACCCTCTCGCTTTACGCGCAGCAGCTCACCGCCACCGGTCCTGTCACCGTCGTCATCGGCGGCATTTACTCCTACACCAACAGCAGCATCACCTACACCCTCTCCAAATACAGCGACGGCGGTGTGGAGAAAATGGATGTCAACGTGCCGGAGTTCAAGCTCGACAACACCCTCGTCGGCAATCTCACCCTCGGCGCGTACACCGTGAAAGGCCTTGAGTGGGACGCAGAGAAACAAGGCTTCTACCGCGACTACAGCAAGGACGGCATCTCTTTCCATTTCAAGGCTGAGGGCAGCATGATGAACATCGACGGCGACTATGAGTTCAACAGCGAGAAGCCAAACAACATTCTTGTGCAGATGGCTGACGGCGCAGTGACGACAATCGTCAACACCTTCCAGATGGGCGCCATGCCTTTCGGCATCGTCTCCACATTCACCAACACCACCGCCGGCATAGCGGACGTGACGGCTGACAACGTGCGCGGCGCGAAGGTGTATAACCTTCAAGGGCAGCAAGTCGCCGAAAACGCTAAAGGCATCGTTATCGTCAACGGAAAGAAGATGCTGAAGGGTGGTTCTATAAATTAGCCTTGACAGATTTCGATTCTATTTTCGAGGTAAAAGTGTAAGTGAGAAAGGGAGCAATGCGGGCATTGTGACCGAACGAACTTACAGTTTGAGCCGAAAAGAGAACGAAAGATGGCAAGACGTTATACCCCATTCTGACAATATATCTACGGTGCTAATTTATAGAACCACCCTGAAAAGATGATACGCTTGAAAAGACACATCCACGCCGCCGCCTTTGCCATGCTGACGATTGTCACATCGTGCGAAGGCATCATGGACGGCATATACGACAGCCCGCCAGAAATCATTCCGGCGAGAGGGCAGCTCATTGTCGATGCGCGCAGCTGGACAGACTGGTATTATATCGACCTGCCGCTGCTCCACCGGCTGACAGAAAGCGGAGACACCGCCGCCCTCTACGAGGCGCAGACAAAACATCAGCCATGGGCGATACCGATGACGCTCACGGGCGAGAGCGACGGACGCTCTGGACAGTATCTCTACTGGTTTGATGTATGGGGCGAAGGACTGAAGCGCAACGAGTTCCGCAGCTTCACGCCTTGCGATGCGCAGCCCGAACCCGACGAATGGTCGTTTGCCATACACCGCGACAATGTGCGGACAAACGGCGGCGCGGCATTGAGAACAGAATACACCTCGTTCGCGGATATGCCGCCCACGAGTGAGCCGTTCCGCGACATGGCTTTCGAGCCAGACCAATGGTCGGAGAACGAGGTGTGGGACAGCCAAGAGCAGATGCTGCTCTGTCTCGTGCCGTCGCAGGGGATAAAGACCAACAAAGTGCTGTCGTCGTGGCTGCAGCTCTACATACCGCCCATACCGCCCGGATTTACGCACGACAGCCACGTCTTCGTCCTCCGCTTGAAGGACAACACCTACGCCGCATTGCAGCTTGCGAACTATATCTCGTCCGAGGGCGACAAGTGCTGGCTGACGATAAACTATAAATACCCGTATTGATCATGCTCCTCTCCTTGCTTCTCTCTTCTCTTCTGTCAGCAGCGCAGCCTTCAGACACCGCCGCCATTGCGGGGCGCAGCCTCGACGAGGTGGTGGTGACCGGCACACGCACGCCGCGACATCTCGCCGACACGCCGGTGCTGACCCGCGTCATCACCTCAGCTGACATACAACGCTCTGACGCCACCGACATACAAGACCTGCTGCAGCAGCAACTGCCGGGAGTGGAGTTCTCGTATGCCATGAACCAGCGCACACACCTCAACCTCTCCGGCTTTGCCGGACAGAGCATCCTCTTCCTCCTTGACGGAGAACGCATGGCGGGCGAGACGATGGACGACATCGACTTCGCGCGCATCACCATGGACAACGTAGAGAGGATAGAGATTGTGAAAGGTGCCGCCTCAGCCCTCTATGGCAGCAACGCCACGGGAGGCGTGGTGAATATCATCACGAAGAAAGCCAAGAAGCCTCTCGCCGCCTCTGCCGAGGCACGCCTCTCGAAACACAACAGCCAGCGGTATGCCGCGACGCTCGAGACACGCAACGCCTCGCTGAGCAATGTCCTGACCGCGTCATACAGCCGCATCGGCAACTACGACGTCAGCAGCGACCCCGACCCCGTCACGCGCGTCATAACAACCGTCTATGGCAACAAGACCGTCAATGCCAACGAGAAACTCACATGGCAGCCCTTGAAGGCTCTGTCGCTCTCCGCGACGGCAGGCTTCTTCTTCAGAGAGATAGAATGGACGCCGGACATCCCGGAACGCAACAGAGACTTCAACGCGTCGCTGAAAGCAGACTGGACTGTCGCGCCGAGCCATAACCTGCAGCTCTGCTACACCTTCGACCAATACGACAAGTCCGACTTCCAGCGCATCGCGTCGTTAGACATCAGAGACTACAGCAACGTGCAGAACAGCATCGCCGCCCTCTATACATACGCCGCAGCGCAGGGCTCCACACTCTCCTTAGGAGCCGGACTGCTGCACGACTATCTCTTCAACCGCAACATCGCCGAGCAGAAACGGCAGCAGGACTGCCTGCACGCCTTCGCGCAGTACGACTGGCGCATCTCTCGCCGCTTCGAGGCTGTCGCCGCCATGCGCTACGACCATTTCTCTGACACCGGCGACCGCCAGCTCACGCCGAAACTCTCGCTCTGCTACCGCCCGATTCCATATCTCTCGCTGCGTGCGGGATACGGCATGGGATTCAGGGCACCCTCGCTGAAAGAGAAATACTACAACTTCGACATGAGCGGCATCTGGATTGTCGAAGGCAACCCGTATCTCAAGTCAGAACGCAGCCACAACATCAACCTGTCCGCCGAATACGCCAGACGTCACTGCTCCCTCACGCTATCTGCATACTACAACAATGTGACGGACAAAATCGCGACGGCCGCGCCATACTATAAAGACCTCGCCGATGTCATACCTTATCTCCCATATACCAACATACCGCACTATGAGGTGTTTGGCGGAGAACTCACCGCCGAGGGGCGGTGGGCTAACGGCGTCAGCACACGCCTCTCTTACGCCTACACCCACGAGGGGACACAGCGAGACGACAACGGCAATGTCATGCCGAAACAGTATCTCCCCGCACGGCAGCACACGCTGAACGTGCAGCTCGCATACGCCCGCACATTCACCCGCCGCTATGCCATCGACGCCGCACTGACCGGCCGTCTGCTCTCCGGGACAGAGAACGAAGAGTATAAGAACTATTACGACATCACGGCTGGCACCTCCACCGTCACATACCCCGCCTACACGCTGTGGCGGCTTTCTCTGCATCATAAGATAGGGAAACACGTGTCTCTGACCACCGCCCTCGACAACCTCTTCAACTACCGCCCCGCCTACTACTACCTCAACGCCCCGCTCACCGACGGCATCACGTTCATCATAGCGGCGAAGATAAACATATATAAGACTTCTGTAACCCGAAAAGAAAGCCGGCAGCCGTGCCGCCTCTTCCACAAGAGACGACAACGGCCTGCCGGCTAACTGTTGGCAGGGGGCATCGCATAGCCCATGACATAGGATAAAATAGTATAACCCGTCGGGTGGGAGAGGGGTGGCATGATACTATTTTAGCATGAAAAATCCGCCGTAAAATCCGTTCTGCTTTCTGCTGGACGGTTTTACGGCGGTTTT
>CALZMB010000177.1 GCA_945788485.1 uncultured bacterium
CCATGCGGACGTATGCTGCGGCGAGGCGCAGTCCGCCGAACTGGCGATAACGGATAAGCAGTCGGTCGAGGTCTGCCATGTTTTCAATTTATAAGAATGTAAGTTGACGAGTTGACAAGTTGACAAGTAAACAATTTGATAGTATTTGTGTGCTGAGTTTGAATTGACAGTACATATAACTTGTCAACTCGTCAACTCGTTTTACTTGTCAACTAAGAGAAATCAACTCGTTCTATTGTCAGAGTACAACGTCGAGGGCGCGGCGGATGACGGGCGCCATGTCATAGTAGCGGTATTCTGCCAGTCTGCCGCCGAAAATGACATCTGCCTCGCGAGAGGCGAGAGTGCGGTAGGCGTCAGCGAGGGCGTTGTTGCGCTGGTCATTGACGGGATAGTACGGCTCCATTCCGTCGCGGTATTCTGCTGAATACTCTCGTGAGATGACGGTCTTCGGACATGTGTATATATCCTGCCCGAAAAGCTCGAAGTGTTTGTGCTCGATGATGCGTGTGTATGGTATCTCGCGCTCGGTGTAGTTGACGACGGCATTGCCTTGATGGTTGGGCGTGTCGAGGACTTCTGTTTCGAAGCGTACTGTGCGCCAGTCGAGTTTGCCTAACCTGTAATCGAAGAACTCGTCAATGGGCCCGGTATAGACAAGGCGATGGGCATGTGAGTGCCAGTCGCGGTAGGCGGAGGAGAAGAAGTCGGTGGAGGTGATGCAGTCGGTGTGTTCGAGGAGACGCGAGACGAGTTTGTTATAGCCGCCGACGGGGATGCCTTGATAGCGGTCGTTGAAATAGTTGTTGTCGAAGACCATGCGCACAGGAAGCCGGCGGATGATGAAGGCTGGTAGCGACGTGCAGTCTCTGCCCCACTGTTTCTCGGTGTAGCCTTTGATGAGACGTTCGAAGATGTCGCGGCCTACGAGGGTGAGCGCCTGCTCTTCAAGGTTGGCAGGTTCTCTGCCGCCGAGTTCACGGAGGGCGTCGGCTTTCTGCCGCTCTATGACAGCATGAGCCTCAGCAGGTGTGGTGACGCCCCACATCTGATAGAAGGTGTTCATGTTGAAAGGCAGGTTGTAGAGCTTGCCCTTGTAGTTGGCGACGGGAGAGTTGGTGTAGCGGTTGAACTCGACGAGGGAGTTGACGAAGTCCCACACTTCGCGGTCGTCGGTGTGGAAGATGTGCGCGCCGTATCTGTGGACGTTGATGCCTTCGATGCTGTCGCAATGGATGTTGCCGCCGAGATGGTCACGCTTCTCTATGACGAGGCATCGCTTGCCTTGCTGGCGGGCACGGTAGGCTACTGTGGCGCCAAACAGCCCGGAGCCGACGATGAGGTAGTCGTATTTCATATTTTTAAAGTTGACAAGAATACAAGTTGACAAGTTGATTATTTCAGTTGTCAACTAAAATAATCAACTTGTCAACTAAAAAAATAATAATCACAGTCCTCTGTTCTTCAGCAGAGGGTCGATTTTCGGATCAGCGCCGCGGAAATTGCGATACATCGTCATGCCGTTGTCTATGCCTCCGGGGGTGAGGATATATTTGCGGAAGCGTGCAGCCACATCGGGGTTGAAGATGTCGCCCGTCTCTTTGAATGCCTCAAAGGCGTCAGCATCGAGCACCTCTGCCCAGATATAGCTGTAGTAGCCTGCGGTGTAGCCTCCGCCCATGGTGTGTGAGAAGTTGGTGATTCTGTAGCGCGGCGCTATCTGACGCGGTATGCCGCGTTCTGCCAGTTTCTGTGTCTCAAACTGCATGACATCGAGGTTTTGCGGCACTTCGGTGAGGACGTGGAGGTCCATGTCTGAGTAGGAGGCGGCGAGATACTCTACAGTGGCGAAGCCCTGTCCGTATTTGCTTGCCGCCTCGTATTTCGCCAGAAGTTCTTTCGGAAGCGGCGCGCCTGTCTTATAGTGTTTCGCATATACGTCAAGCACCTCAGGCTCGAATGCCCAATGCTCGTTGATTTGCGAGGGGAGCTCTACGAAGTCGCGCTCTACATTGCCCACGCCGCTATAATGTACGTCGCGCATGAAGGAGTGGAGGGCGTGGCCGAACTCATGGAACATAGTCGTCACATTGTCTATCGACTGAAGGGCGGGACGGTCGGCACTCGCTGGTGTCATGCTGCATACATTGACTGTGACGGGCGCTACACGTTTGCCGTTTTCATACCGCTGCTCGCGGAACGATGTACACCATGCGCCGGCACGTTTCCCCGCACGCGGATAATAGTCGCTGAAGAAGATGGCGAGGAGGGTGGAATCACGGTCGTAAACCTCCCATGTCTGCGCCGTGGGCTCGTATGCAGGAGCCTTGTCGGTGATTTCTTTGAATGTGAGGCCGTAGAGGCGGTTGGCGACATGGAAGATGCCGCGAAGCACGTTGTGAATCTCAAGATATTCTGAGAGCTGCGATTCGTCGAAATCATATTTCGCCTTGCGGGCACGTTCGAGATAGTATCTGTAGTCCCATGCCTCTGGCTCACATGTGAGACCGTCTTTCTGCATCTCCTTACATATGTCGGCAAGCTCTTCGTTCGCCTTGGCTACGGCTGGCGTCCAAATCTGGTCGAGCAGGGCATAGACGGCTTCCGGGGTTTTTGCCATGCGTGTGTCGAGAATCTGCGAGGCGCAGTTCTTGAAGCCCATAAGCTTCGCGCGCTGGAGGCGCAGATCGACGAGACGCGCGCAGATGGCTTTGCTGTCATAGTCGTTGCCCTGATTGCCGCGGTTGGTATAGGCAAGATATACTCTGCGGCGAAGGTCGCGATTTGAGCAATATTGCAGCACTGGATTGCACGATGCTCTCTGCATGTTGAACATCCATTTGCCGGGCTGGCCCTGCTCGGCAGCCATCGCAGAGGCGCGCTCGATGTCGCTCTGCGGCAGACCGGCAAGCTGTGTGATGGAATCAGCGATGACGAAGGTGTTGTTTGTCTCGTGCAGGAGGTTCTGCGAGAACTGAAGCTGCAAACTGGAGATTTCGAGATTCAGCTCTTTCAGCTTCGCCTTGTCAGCAGGAGATAGACACGCTCCGTTGCGCTCGAAACGTTTGTATATGTTGTCTAAGAGTTTACGCTCTTCTTTTCCGAGTGTGGCGGTGTCTGTCTCGTCATACACTTTCTTTACTCTCGCAAAGAGGCTGTCGTTCATGAATATCTCGTCGCTATGGGCTGAGAGGAGTGGAGACAGCTCTTTCTCAAGCTGGCGGTATTCTTCGGTGGAATTGCTGCTTGCAAGAGGGTCGAAGGTGTCGATGGCGCGGCTGAGTTCCTCGCCACTGTTGTCAAGAGCAGCAATGGTGTTGAGGAAAGTTGGCGACTGCGGGTTGGAGATAATGGCGCTGATGTTCTGCTTCTGCTTCTCCAAACCGAGGAGGATGGCTTCCTTGTAGTCTCCTACAGTGAGCCTGGGGAATGATTCGATGCCGTGCAGGTTCTCGCTCTTTGCAAGGAGAGCATTCTGATGTTCGGCGACATCGGCTGTGGCGTCTTCCGCCGGCACCGCCTCTTGCTGCGACCTGCAACCTGCGGCAAGGAGTGTTGAAGAGGCAATGGCTGTCATGATAAATAGTTTTTTGTTCATTATGATATTTATATTGTGATGGTTATCGGAAGGTATATATATATGCAGGAAGAGGGCTACTTTGCGACAGAGATTGTCACTCCGTTCTTGCCTTTGCGGAATACGAATGTCTCTTTCCGTATGCATCGGTTCGCGTGGTCGAAAATCTTGGCAGAATCGAATGGTCTGCCGTTGCATCTGACCTCGAAATGGCAATGTTCTGTAGTCGCCCTGCCTGTTCGTCCCACAATACCGATCTGCTGTCCCGCCTTCACCCACTCGCCCGTCTTGACAAGATTCTTCGACTGGTGGCTGTAGAGTGTCTCAAGGCCGTTGGCATGACGGATGACGATGCAGAGGCCATATCCATAGTGAGTGCCGGAGAGTGTCACCTCGCCGTCGAAAGCAGCATAGATGGGGTCGCCTGCCTTTGTCTTGATGTCTGTACCGGCATGGCGGCGGCGACCGCCGTATGGGCTGATGACGCGCCCGCCAGCCATCGGATAGCACCAGTCGGCATCAGTGTATTTTGCGAAATTGATTGAGAACTCGTTGGCTTTCTTGAAGGGTGTGACACTATGGTCGTCGAACTGTATGGCCTGATATTCATCGATGTCGAAAGGCTGGTCGTCATCCTGCTGCTGCGCTATGTGCTCTGAGTTGCGGGTGTATTTCGTGCTCGCCGAGGCAGTCTCTTTCACCGTCCGGTTCTGGTTGGTTGTCATATTGCCGCGCTGCGGCTGACGACGTCCCTTTGACTTTGCCAACGACTGTTCTTTCTCTTCCGTGAGGACAGTGATCTTCACATTCTCGCCCTGCCGTGTGAAAAGGAGTGTCTGTTTGCGCAGGCGGTGGCTCTTCAAATCGATGAGCGTCTCAGGATTGAGACGGGCTCCGTTCACCATCACCGCAAACTCTGTGTAGGTCTTGTCTTCGCGCTTGCCGACGATGGCAATGGTCTGGCCTGCCTTCACTCTGTCGCCTACCTTGACAAGATTCTGGGCGTTGTTACCATAAACAGTCTCAAGACCGTTGTCGTGACGCACGACGACGGTGTTTCCCCATTGCTGCAGCTGACGCGACAGTCTCACAGTGCCAGAGAACATGGATTTCACGGCATCACCTTCGGTTGTGCTGATAACGACGTTGTTGTTCTTGCGTATGCCCTCTGCCTTTCCGACCGGCAAGGGAAAGGAATAGTCGTTGCTGCCGAGAAGTCCGAAATCTACGGAGAAAGCATCTGAACGTCCGAACAGCCCGGGCGTTTCGGTGCTGATGGATTGTTGTTCGCGCTGGGAGAATTCTTGTTGTGCCTGCAGCGTGACACTGAAGACGAAAAGAGATATTGTGAGCAGTTTGCGTAAGTTTATCATCAGAATGGTATATATAATTAGGTGTCAGGTAAATATTGGCGAGACGCCGGAAGAATAAAAATGGCAGATGGTAGGAAAAGAGATAA
>CALZMB010000178.1 GCA_945788485.1 uncultured bacterium
AGTCTGTCGCCAAGGACATCGTGCAGTGTCTTGGCTCTTGTAGAAAGAACGGTGTAAATGCCACCAACCTTGTTGCATACCTCCCAGCTTGATTCAAACAAAAATTCCGGGAACAATCTTTTACAATCCATCTATAATAAATAATATATGCCTGCAAAGTTATCAAAAAAAACTAAATTTCTGTTATTTTAATATCTTTTATTTGTAATAATACCAAATTTATTGACAAATATCATCTTTGCTGCATTGATGTATGTATATTTCACACTATTGTCAGAAGTCATGGCGAATGTCGGGAAAAAGCGAAAAAAAGACAAGAAAAAAGTAAAAAACGGACAGATTTTCCTTGGCGTGAGAGGGTGTGGTGTCAGTCGTTGTTGCGGGCGTGGTTGTGTGTGAAGTAGTATTGGCCTTTGTTTTTCGTGAACCTGCCGAAGTCGATGGCATGGCGCGGACAGTGGTGATAGCACGCCATGCAGGTGAGGCAGCTGCCAGTGTGGAGCCATTCGGGGCGCGGCAGAGCTGCGGGCTGCGGGTCGGTCATGCGCATGTTGCCGACAGGGCAGTGCCTGACGCAAGTGCCGCATCCGGTGCATCTCGCGGCATCAACCTTGAACCATTTGTCGTTTACGAGCCAGGCATGGAAGAGCGTGCCGAGGCAACGGCTGTAGAAGCGTGGCGCGGCTCCGCGATGGATGGGCATACGCACGGCACGGCGGTCGATGAGGATGTCGGCGAAGCGCATGAGGGTTGTGCGGGCTTCCATCTTTTTCTCTGCCTCGCGCAGGTCGGTGTCAACATCCATGAAAGGGAGGCCGATGTATGATTCGGGCATGAGGAGCGAGCAGCAGGTGTCGGCGGCGAGGCCTTTGGCTGCAAGGGCATGCTCGAGCTGTTCGGCATACTCGCCGCAGCTGTCGCCTGCCGTGAGGAGGAAATAGGTGTAGGTGCGGAGGAGGTGGCTGTCGTCAGAGACGGCGGCGTCTTTCGCGGCAGGGACAATATGGAGCTTGTCGAGGAAGCGGCGGACGCCAGCCGTGAACGGGGAGGCAGAAGCCGATGCGCTCGCCGTCATGGAGTTTGAAGGTGGCGTCGCCGTTGAGGGCTTCGGGGATGGAGACGAGGCGTTCGTTGGTGGCGGCGGCAAGGGTCTTCGCTGCCCAATATGTGTTGCCGGTGCAAGAGAGATAGAAAATCATCGCTATGGGGGTTGGAGGCCGCGGGGCGGAACCGCGGGGACAGTGGCTGTGAAAGAGGGAGAGGCGGCGGGCGGATGCCCGATAGACAGGGGCTTTCACCCGGCAAAACCGCGGGGAACAGTGGCAATGCGCGGGGAACGGGGCGGGAGGTGTTATTTGGGTCTGGCGTAGTCTTTGGGGCGATAGACAACGTGGATGAGGATTTGAGAGGGGTTCTTCTGCGAACGGCAGACGTACTCGAAATTGAAGCCCGCCTCTTTGTATGGCTTCATCGACGTGTTGCCGCGTATGGACTCAAGAAGCTCGGTCTTTATCTCAGGCGCATGTTCGGCAAGGGCTTCGGCGTCGTCTATCACTCCGGTGAAGGTGAGATAGTATTTCTGCGTGCGTGTTGCAGGGTCGAAGACGAGGCTGTCGGTGATGACGCTGTGGTCTGGCGGCGTCGGGCAGTATTTCTCGGTGTATTCCCGTGCCTCGCGCTGCGCCCTCTCTTCAAGGCTCTCGTAGCATGACGAGAGTGAGGCGAGCAGGCAAGCGGCGATGATGGTGTTGAGGGTTTTCATATATGACGTGTTGAGACTGATTGCCATTGATGGTTGTGGTCAGATGTGGCTGAGAGCTTCGCGCAGCGCCTGGGCGAGCTGGTCGGGGCAGCTGGTGGGCTTATATCCGCAGCGTATGCCCGCAAGGCGGTTGGCAGCCTCTTCGGCATCCATGCCTTTGACGAGTTTCGCAATGCCTTTTGTGTTGCCGTCGCATCCGCCGATGAACTCGACGTTTGTCACTTTCCTGTCGTCGCCGATTTCGAGGTTTATGAGGCGCGAGCAGGTTCCGTGGGTTGTGTATGTCAGTTTCATTCTGTATGTATTGGGGTTGTTGTTCTCGCTGAGAAAAGACGGGGCTGACGGCCTGGCGTGGCGTATGCGGCTCTGTCTGTGATGCCTCCATATCCACCGTCAGTCCGCCAGCCCATATTTGTTGTCTGGAGGGTATTTCCCTTTCAGAGAGAATTATTTCATGTTTGTATAGACGTTCTGCACGTCGTCGAACTCTTCGAGTCGCTCAACCATCTTCTCTATGACGGCACGCTGTTCGTCGTCCACCTCTTTGAAGTCGTTAGGGATGTATGTGAACTCACCGCCGACATTCTCGAATCCCTGCTCCTCAAGATAGTTCTGTATCTGTGCATAAGATTTGGGGTCGCCGTAGATGGTGATTGTCGTCTCGTCCTTGTCTTCGTCGTATTCCTCGTCAAACTCGTCGTCAACGTTGTAGTCGATGAGTTCGAGGATGAGTTCTTCCATATCGACATCGTCTTTCTTCTTGAAAGTGAAGACGCATTTGTGGTCGAAGAGGAAGCTGAGCGAGCCTGTCGTGCCGAGGTTGCCTGAGAACTTGTTGAACACTGAGCGCACGTCGGCGACGGTGCGTGTGGTGTTGTCGGTCAGTGTATCGACGAAGACGGCGATGCCGTGCGGGCCGTATCCCTCGTAGGTCACTGCCTTGTATTCGCTCTGGTCTTTGCCCATAGCGTTCTTTATGGCGCGCTCGATGTTGTCTTTCGGCATGTTCTCGCGTTTGCAGACAGCTATGATAGAACGGAGAGTCGGGTTGTTCTCCGGCTCCGGTCCGCCTGCTTTCACAGCGATGGCGATTTGTTTACCGAGACGTGTGAATGTCTTTGCCATGTGGCCCCAACGTTTCATTTTGGCGGCCTTGCGATATTCGAATGCTCTTCCCATAGGATTATCGGAGTTCTGCTCCTAATTGTTTTTTTATGTTTGTTATTAATTTGTTCATCACGGCGTCGATGGCCTTGTCGTTGAGTGTCTTGGTGTCGTCCTGGAGGATGAAGTTGACGGCATATGACTTCTTGCCATCTGGCAGGTTCTTGCCTTCATAGACATCGAAGAGCTCAACGCGTTTGAGAAGTTTCTTCTCTGTGTTGTATGCGATGCGTTCAATCTCAGCGAACTCCACGCTCGCGTCGAGCAGGAGCGAGAGGTCGCGGCTCACGGCGGGGAACTTGCTGATTTCCTGATAGTGTACGCTGTGTTTGCGGACGGCTTTGCAGAGCTGTGTCCAGTTGATTTGGGCGTAGAAGACCTGGTTCTGTATTCCGAACGCCTTCTGTATCTTAGGGCTTACGATGCCCATCTCGCATATTGTCTTTCCGCCGCGTGTCATGACTTTCAGCGCTGCGGCGAAGATGTCTGACTGCGAATGTTCGGTGACTGTCATCTGGGGCAGGAGGCCGACGCGTGTGAAGATGTTCGCGACGTGTGCGCGGAGCTCGGCGAACTGTGTCTTCTCGTCGGGATGCGCCCATGAGCCTTCGATGCGGTTGCCGGTCATCCAGAGTCCGAGCCATGTCTCTTCGTTGTATGCCTTCATCGGCTCGTCGTCGGTGTGCCGCTCGGCGTTGTACGCGTAGCAGTTGCCCACCTCGAAGAAGCGGAGGTTAGGCATACGGCGGTTGGCGTTGCGTACGATGGACTCAAGACCGCCGAAGAGCAATGTGCCGCGCATGACATTCAGGTCTGACGACAGGGGGTTCATGATGCCTACGAGCTGCGCGGCGGGATAAGCGGCGAGGTCGGCGTAGTATGCGCCTTTGGTGAGCGAGTTGCAGAGAATCTCGCGGAAGCCTGCGCCGACGAGCTGTTCAGCGACAAGGTTCTCCATCTTGTGCTTGCGGTCTTCGTCGCCTTTGATGACGAGCGACGACTTGAGCTGTGTCGGAATCTCGACGTTGTTATATCCGTAGATGCGGAGGATGTCTTCTACGACATCGCACGGACGCTGCACATCGACGCGGTAGGCGGGCACGGTGAGCTGGAGGCCCTCGGGCGTCTCGCTGTCGATGGTCATCTCAAGCGAGGTGACGATGGATTTTATCGTCTCGTGTCCTATCTCCTTGCCGATGAGGCTGTTGACGTAATCGTACTTCAGCTCTACCTTTGAGGGGAGCACGGGCGAGGGGTACTCGTCGCGTATCTGCATCGAGATTTTCCCGCCGGCGAGCTGCCGGCATAGTATAGCCGCCTGCTTGAGGGCGTAGATTGTGCCTTCGGGGTCGATGCCGCGCTCGAAGCGGAACGAGGCGTCGGTGGAGAGGCCGTGGCGGCGTGCTGACTTCCTGATCCATGTGGGATGGAAGTATGCGGATTCGAGCACCACGTTCTTCGTCGTGGCGTATGTGCCGGAGCCTTTTCCGCCGAAGACGCCTGCGATGCACATCGGCTCTTCGGTGTTGCAGATGGCGAGGTCGTGAGCGCCGAGAGTGTGCTCTTCGCCGTCGAGGGTCACGAATTTCTTGCCCTCGTTGTTGTCTTTCACGATGATGTGACGGCCTGTCACCATGTCTGCGTCGAAGCAGTGGAGGGGCTGGCCGTATGCCATCATGATATAGTTTGTGATGTCAACGATGTTGTTGATGGGCCGGAGGCCGATGATGCTGAGTTTGTTCTTCAGCCATTCGGGAGACTCTTTCACCTCAACGCCAGTGAGCGAGACGCAGGCATAGCGTCTGCACGCCTCGGCGTTCTCTATCGTCACATCGACGGGCAGCGCGTTGTCGTCAACGGTGAAGGCGGAGCAGTCGGGGCGATGGAGTGTTGAGGGGTGTCCGTTGCTGACGAGCCATGCGTTGAGGTCGCGCGCCACGCCATAGTGCGAGAGAGCGTCGGCGCGGTTGGCTGTGATATCTACCTCGATGAGCCAGTCGCTCTCAAGGTTGTAGTATTCTGCCGCCGGCTGTCCGACGGGCGCGTCTTCCGGCAGCACGATGATGCCGTCGTGGCTTGTGCC
>CALZMB010000179.1 GCA_945788485.1 uncultured bacterium
TCTTTACTGCAATTGAGATTGCCATTGAGATTGCTTGCGGATTTTAGGATATATAAATCTTTTCATCTTGTTCAGCGTGTATGGTTAGTAATGAAAACGTGTCAGTGCGGCGGCAGGAAGATGCCGCCGTCTGCGGTACGTCATTTAGACGGTGTAGGGTCGGGGTTCATCTGGTCTTGCAGGGCGGAGTTGAATGAACGCGCCGTTTCGGGTATGTAGAAGTTCAGCCATGAGGCGCAGCCTGACGAGGTGTGGTTGATGGCGTTGTACGGCTCGATGTAGTTGCTGCCCTCGCTGTTGCGGATAATGGGCAGCCCGTTGCGTTTGTAGTCGTTGTAGATGAGTCCCTCGCCCCAAAGCTCGACATATTTCTGGGCAATGATTTCTTCAAGCGCGCCCTGTTTGTGCGTGGCGGTGGCGGTGTATGCCGTTCCGTCGTCCATGCGGTATGCGTTCATGAAGTCTTCGAGAGCCATCAGTCCGGCTGTCGTGCCGTTCATCATGAGCTCGCACTCTATTGTGATGAACCACATCTCTTCTACACGCATGAGCGGGATGTCAGCCATCATGCCGGTCTGCTCGTCGTCCATGCTGCCTGAGCCGGGACGGAACTTCAGGTTGGCGTAAGCGGGCAGGCGGCTGAAGTTTGTGTTGGCAGCCTTGGTTGACGAAGATTCGTCTTTCAGCTGTGTAGAATATTTCTCCGGCACCTTGGCTGCTCCGGCATCGGCAGGCGCTATCCATGACGTCTTGCGCCAGTCGCCCTCCTGGATGAGGTTGAAGAGGTCGCTGCTGATGCACCGGTATTCTCCGCCGAATGCAGGCAAAGCCCAAGTAGGCTCAGACGCCACGCTGCCCATGATGGAGTTCCAGAAGTAGGAATACTGTTCGGTTGCCGTGATGCGCATATCCCACACCCACGCCTGGTTGGCGGTGTTGAAGCCGGTTTTCGTATCGTGCCACTGCTCGCGTGTGACAGGCGTATATCCGGCGTTGATGACAGCCATGGCAGCTGCTTTCGCGTTGGCGTAGCAGTCGTTGGCAGTCGTGATGCCGAGGTCGGTGTAGCCGTCGTTGGCGCCTTCGGCAGCCACCTGCTTTGCGAGGTCGTCAGGATAGCTTCTGAAGCGTGCTCCGAGCGTGACCCAAAAGCGTGCCAGGAGTCCGTTGACGACATCTATGTTGACATCGTTCTTCTCTTCGCGCTCCATGCCTTTCAGCAAGTCGCGGGCCTGGGAGAGGTCGGTGTAAATGAAACGGTACATCGTCTGGAAATCAACACGGGGATTGTTCTTTGCCTCCTCGTCAGTGGTCGTCTCTGTCACGACGGGCACCGTCAGCCCCATGACATTCTTCGCGTTGGCGTTGATGGCGGCGTCGCCTGTCGGCCAGAACTCGAATATGAGGGCGAGGTCCATATAGGCGAGGGCGCGGTAGGCGTATGCTATGCCGCGATACTGCCGCAGATTCTCTGTCGTGGCATCATCTGCCGCCGTCAGCACCTTGTTGGCAAGGGCGGCAAGGTTGTAGTAGTAGAAATACGGATAGACGGTGTATGACTTGAGGCGTTCTGCCGATTCGAAATAATACTGGTAGTTCCACGACGAGCCGGTTGTGGGGAAGCCGTCGAGCATCGTCTCTTTCGTAAGCATATAGCAACCGTACCCCCAGTCTTGTGTGGCATACCACGATGTGACGTCGCTCGTGTAGTTGCAGTAGGAAATCATCTTCGATTTCAGTCCGTTGACAAGCATGTTGAGCGACATGCTTGAACCCGCCACCTGGTCAGCCGAAGCCTGCTGCGTCGGCGTCTCCTCGTCGATGCACCCGGTGAATGTCAGCGTTGCGAGCAGCGACATTATATATATCAGTTTCTTTGTCATGATAGTCTGTCTTTTGGTGATATGTATTGTGTGTCTGTTGTATGTCTCCGCGAGAATCAGAACTGCACGCTGATAGAGCCTGTGACGGTGCGTGCAGGAGCATATTTCGTGGCTGAGATAGAGCCGGCGGTGTTGATGCGCGGGTCGAGGCCTTTGCGCTTGCTCCAGTATGTGAGGTTCTCGCCCGATACGCCGATGCGCAAGGCAGTGATGCCGAGGGGCTTGACGAGTTTTGCGGGGAGCTTGTAGCTGAGCGAGACGTTCTGCAAAGAGAGCCAGCTGCCGTCGGTGAGGAAGCGGTCGGAGGTGTAGTTGGCATACTCATCGCCGTAGCACAGGCGGGGTATGGCAGAGGATGTGTTCTCTGTCGTCCATGCGTCGAGCAGGTCGCGGTGCATCGCCATGCCGGTCAGTCCGGACTGCGGGCTCTGCATGAGCTGCATGTATGACCAGTCCATCACCTTTCCGCCTACGCTATAGGCGAAAGAGACGTTGAGGTCGAAGCCGTAAGCCGAGAGCGAGGTGCTGAAGCCGCCGTAGAAATCAGGCAGAGCGGTGCCGCAGTCGAAGAAGTCGATGTCCTTGGTGATGGATCTGGGGTCGGTGGTTGTGGTGAGCGAGCCGTCGTCGGAATATATGTACCATGTCGATTGTCCGTTCTCGTTCAAGCCGGCGAACTTGCGCAGACGCCAGGTGTACATCGGGAGGTCTTCGCCGTAGAAATAGCTGCCGGAGGTGTAGCCGGCATGGCCGTCAAGGACATTGAACTTGTTGTCGTCGTTCAGCTTGAGGATGGTGTTCTTGTAGGCTGTGAGGTTGGCGCCGACAGTCCAGCGGATGTTCTTAGTGAGGACGGGGTCGGCGGAGATTTCAAGTTCGACACCCTTGTTCGACATATCGCCGACATTGTAGTATGAGCCGGCGTAGCCGAGCTCTACAGGCACCGTCACAAAAGAGAGCATATCGGTTGTCTTGCGGTAGAAATACTCGATGCTGCCGCGCAGGCGGTTCTTCAGCATCTGGAACTCAAAGCCGAGGTTGATGTTGGTGATAGTCTCCCAAGTGATGTTCTCGTTGCCAATAGACGCGAGGGTGAGGGTGATGTCGTTGCCGTCGCCCTTGTTGATGTCATAGAGGTCGGTGTAGAGGAAGTCGCCGATGTTGTCGTTGCCGTTCTGGCCGAACGATGCCTTCAGTTTCAGTTCGTTCAGCCATGACACATCTTTCAGCCAGTTCTCTTTTGTCATCATCCACGCCCCGCCGAAAGAGTAGAAATTGCCCCAGCGGTGGTCGGGATGGAAGCGCGAGGAGGCGTCGCGGCGGTAAGAGACCTGTCCGAAATATTTGCTGTCATAGTCATACAAACCGCGGAAAATCCAGCCCTCGGTGTTGTAGTTGACGGAATATCCGCCGTTGGAGAGATATGTCGTAGCTCCGTTCAGCTCTTGGTTGTCCCAGTAAGAGAACATGTTCTTGCGGTCGGCATAGAGCTGGTCGGTGTTGCTCTTGTAGCTTTCGTGACCGGCAAGCAGTGAGATATTGTGCCTGCCGAAGTCCTTGGTGTATTTCAGCAGCTGCTGGTAGTTCTGCGTGAACATGTCGGTGTTGCCGGTATATACATAACCGTTGGGGTATGACATGTGCCCGAAACCGTAGAACGGCTGCTGTGTGGCAGAGTATTTGTTATGGTAAGAGTGTATGCTGCCGTTGATGGTGAGCTTCAGCCCTTCGATGATGCTGATGTCAGCGAATCCGTTGAGCGAGAACGATGTCACAGCAGAGCGGTTGGTGTTGAGCGAGGCTTCGGTGATGCCGTTGCTTTGGGTGAGATACGGGCGGATATAGTCAGAACCCATGAACTGGCCGTCGCCGTAGTCTCCCACCACGCCGTTCTCGTTGCGCAGGATGTTGCCTTCGCCGTCACGGAGATAGACGGGATAGATGGGCCCCATAAGCAGAATCTGGGTGTAGATGTTGGTGCTGCCCGAATCTTCGGTGTCGCTGACGTCGGCGCCGTTGTTTGCCGTCGAGCGGGCGAAGCTGATGTTTCCGCCGACATTGAGCCATTTCGATGCCTGATAAGTGGATTTCAGACGTGCGGTGTAGCGTTCGTAGTCGCTTGCCACTGCTATGCCCTCAGCGTTGAGATAGCCGAGCGAAGCGTAGAAGGTGCCGCTGTTGCCGCCACCAGTGATGCTCATGTTGTACTCCTGGCGCAGGCCGTTGCGGTAGGCCTCGTCAATCCAGTCGTCGGGAAGGATGGTATATACCTCGCCGTTGTTATACACACGGTTGCCGAGCGTGGCGGACGGGTTCAGCTTGCCGTTGCTGCCGACAAGGAGCTGGCCTGCCGGCACGGCGTACGGGAGATAACCCAAGCCGCCCATCTGTGACGAGGCGTTGAGTGTGGCGTTTGCATTGAGATGTGCTTGTGTTGCTGACTGTCCCTGGTCGATATATGAGTTGTAGAGCGCCTTGTAGTTTGTCTCGATATATTGTGCCGGGTCGTCGATAGTGTCATATCGTTTCGAGGCTCTTGAGCTGACGCCGAGCTTCATGTCGAGAGAAATCTGCGTGCGCGACTTGTCGCCTTTCTTCGTCGTCACGATGATGACGCCGTTTGCTCCGCGCGCTCCGTAGAGAGCATTGCTGGCGGCATCCTTCAGCACCGTGATAGACGAGACGTCGGTCGGGTTGATGCTGTTCCAGTCGCCGTCGTAGGGCGCACCGTCGAGAATGATGAGCGGGTCTTTGCCGGCATTGATTGAGCTAATGCCTCGGATGCGGAATTCAGGCGCGGCATCCGGCGCGCCAGAGTGGCTGTAGGACTGCAGTCCCGCCACGTTACCCTGAAGAGCTTCCATGACATTTGTCACTTGTCTCACCTCTAAACTCTTGCTGTCAACAACGCCGGCTGAACCGGTGAAGGACGATTTCTTCTGCTCGCCGTAAGCCACAACCATCACTTCGTCGAGCATCTGGTTGTCGCTTTCGAGCACGACACGCATCGACGGTTTCGGCA
>CALZMB010000180.1 GCA_945788485.1 uncultured bacterium
CATGAATCTGTCCCAGTCCTTCCATGTCGTGAACGTCCATGCCCATCATGTGTCCGAGGCCGTGGGGGAGGAACATCGCATGCGCGCCCTGTTCTACGGCGTCGTCAACATTGCCTTTCATCAGTCCCAGTTCTTTCAGCCTTTCTGTCATTCTTCTGCAAACGGCGAGATGCACGTCAAAGTATGTCACTCCCGGCTTTGAAACTTCGAGCGCGAGGTCGTGACACTCGTCCACGATGTCATAGATGTCTTTCTGCCGTTGCGTGTATTTGCCGTTCACCGGCATTGTGCGGGTGTTGTCCGAGCAATAGTTGTTTATTGTCTCTCCGCCGCAGTCGCACAATACGAGCCGTCCGCTTTCGAGCTGGTTCATCGACGGCGCGCCGTGCATTATCTCTCCATGCTGCGAGAAGATGGTCGCAAACGAGTGGTGCGCGCCGTATGAGAGCGCTATGCCGTCAATTTGTCCGGCGATGAACTTCTCTGTTCTTCCCGGTCTGATGAGGCGCATGGCCTTTGTGTGCATCTCATATCCGATGACAGCCGCCCTTTCGAGCTCTTCGATTTCCTCTTGCGATTTCTTCGACCGCATCTTCACGACGGCGTTGATAAGTTCAAGCGAAGCCGCCTGTCCCTGTTGTGTCGGGTGTATCCCGAGAAGATCCATGATGTCAATCTTTATGTCATGTCTGTATGGAGGCAGGAAATGAATCTTCCGGTTCTGCTTCTTCGCGTCGTCAACGAGTTTTGCGATATGGCTTCTCTTTGCCGAGTTTTTCACGCCAATGCTTTCAGCCAGGCTGACGATGGTGGGCACTGAGCCATACCATACGATGTCTTCCACATCAACATCGTCTCCCAATAGCCATTCTTCACCGCTGTCAGCGTCTATTACGCCAATCAGCCCGATTTCCTGCAATCCGAAATAATAGAGGAAAGAAGAATCCTGACGGAATGGGTTGTATCCGTTGTTCGGATAGTTGCATGGCGATTCGTTGTTCCCGAAAAGAACAATCAGACCCTCTTTGACAAGCTCTTTGAGCGTCTGCCGGCGTGTGATGTAAGTTTCTTTGCTGAACATTGTGTGTCGTGTTTATGGATTGATAGTTTAGATATGTTAATTAATTATGCAAAGTTAATCCTTTTTTCCGACATTTTTGTACCTTTGCATCATATTCGTGTGATATTTTACACATTTTTAATTATATATGCATGACATTGTGCATGTTTGTAGATTCAACTGTCTCTGACAAAATGTCGGAATACATGAAATTGCATCAGGAATGGAACAGATAAATGACATGGGTCTTGTGCTTGAAGGTGGCGGCATGCGTGGCATCTTCACCATCGGGGTGCTTGACGCTTTCATGGAGTGCGGTTTGTGGTTCCCTTATGTTGTCGGGGTGTCTGCCGGCGCTTGCAACGGCTGCAGTTACGTCACGCGCCAGCCGGACAGGGCACGTTTTTCTAATGTCGGCATGGTGGAGCGTTACGGCCACGAGTATCTCGGCCTGCGTATGCTGCTGAAGACCGGCTGCATCTTCAACGTGAAGCTGCTCTACGACGACCTGCCCAACAGGCTGTGGCCGTTTGATTATGACCGTTTCTTCACTGACGAGACTCTGTTCGAGATGGTCACCACTAATCTCCTTACGGGCAAGGCGGAGTATATCTCCAACCAGGCCTTAGGCGGCGTCTCAGAGACGGACACTGTCCGCCACCGCCATGCGATGGATGCCGTCCTTGCCTCCAGCAGCCTGCCGTACGTCAGCAAGACAGTGGATTTTAACGGCACGCCGATGCTTGACGGCGGCATTGTTGACAGCATCCCCGTCGAGCGTGCCATGCAGCAGGGTTATAAGAAAAACGTTGTTGTCCTCACCCGCAACAAAGGCTACCGCAAGAAAGAGAAGTCCGGCTGTCTGCAAAGAGGCGTGACCCGCCTCCTCAACAAGACGATGTACGGCAAATATCCTCTCTTCTGTGAAGCGCTGAACCGCCGCGGCGAAGTCTATAACGCGCAGCTTGACTTGGTAGAAAAGCTCGAGGAGCGCGGTGACGTCAGCGTCATCCGTCCTGAGCGTCCAATTGAGGTTGACCGCATCGAACGTAACGTCGAGAAACTCAATCGTCTGTATGACGAAGGCCTTGACATCGGGCGCCGCTTCTGCCGTGATTTCTGTGCGCAGCATCATGCACCTGCCAGCCAGGTGTCAAAATAACTCACGCCTATTTATCAATACAACCAAAGCACATCATCATGTTGGACGAACGCAAGAAAAACATCGGACACCTCTTCGACGGCATAGCCGGCACCTACGACACCCTTAACCATCTCCTCTCCCTGAACATCGACAAGTCATGGCGCCGCAAGACCATTGCCATGCTCACCCCCTGCAAGCAGTTGCTTGATGTCGCCATCGGCACGGCAGACTTGGCTATCGAAGCCGTCCGTCAGCAGAAGGCGGAGTATGTCCAGGGTCTCGACCTCTCGCCGGAGATGATGCGTGTCGGCAAGCAGAAAGTGGAGCGCGACGGCATGGCACAACGCATCGGCTTCGACTTGGGCAGCGCTTTGGAGATGCCATACGCCGACGGGGCGTACGATGCAGTGACCTGCGCCTACGGCGTCCGGAATTTCAGTGATGTTGACAAAGGCTTGTCGGAGTTCTTCCGGGTGTTGCGTCCCGGCGGCGAATTGCTCATCCTTGAGTTCTCTTACCCCGCCAACCCCGTTGTGCGTTTCTTCTACGACATCTTCTTCTCTCATGTCCTTCCCGTTGTCGGACGTGTCATCAGCAACGACAAGGATGCTTACAGCTATCTGAACAAATCCGTCAAAGACTTCTATTGGGGAGAAGAGATGGCACGCCACATCGAGGCAGCCGGTTTCCACGACGTGACATTCCGCCCGCTAACTTTCGGTATCACCACAATCTACAAAGCCATCCGATGAAGCCCATTCTCTCTTCGCTGCTCCTTTGGTGCCGCATCATCCGTCCGCAGACACTTTTCGCGTCTCTCATCCCCGTGTTTGTCGGAGCCTTCGCCGTCAGCGTCAACGGTTTCCCGTTCTCTTATGTAGTGTGTTTTGTGACAGCCTGTTGCGCCCTGTCGTTGCAGGTGTTGTCCAATCTGATAAACGACTATTACGATTTTCTCCGCGGCAGTGACGCTGCCGGCCGTGTCGGCTACAAGCGCGCCCTTGCCGAGGGCGAGGTGACAGTTGCCGCCATGCGTGTCGCGTGTCTTGCCGCCGCGTCTGTCGCGTGCCTCCTCGGCAGTTTCCTTATCTACGTCGGCGGATGGGTCATACTGTGTATAGGCGTCTCCGCCCTGTTCTTCGCTTGGCTCTATACTGCCACATCTTATTCTTTGTCCTATCTCGGCATAGCCGACATCTTTGTCTTTCTTTATTATGGCGTGATAGCAAGTTGCGGCACGTCATATCTTCTGCTTCTTCCTGATACAGCTTTCCCTGCCATGTATGCCGTCTTGCGCGATTCGTTCTGTCTCGGCGGCGTGTGCGGCCTGATTTCCGTATGTGTGCTGATGATCAACAACATACGTGACGCAGACACCGACAAGCAGGCAGGCAAGAAAACCCTTCCCGTCCGTTTCGGCAAGCCCTTCGCCCTCGCGTTGATGTTTGCCGTTATATGCCTCATGCCGTTTTTCGCATACCTCGCCCTGGGGCTTTCGCCTTCGCTCCTCGTCTTCTTGCCTTGTTTCCTGATATGGCTGACGATGCTGAAGGCAGAGGGCGCCACCTTCAACAAGTGTCTTTTGTTCACCGGCATGACCAATCTTCTGTTCTTCCTCCTATGCCTTCTGAGTATCTAAAGCACAAAAATAGTATCATGTCCGCACCTTTGCTGACACTTTCTTGCGCTGTCATGAATACAGGAAAATCATGTTTTTCTGTCCGGAAAATACGGTTTGGGATAGCGATTGTTGTCCGTCAGCGTGCCGTTTTGATAGTTTAGAAGTACTGAATAGTCAATGTAGTGCCCAAGAATAGACTATTTAGTACTGCAAAATAGACTTAGTGACGAGCCAATATTGACTGTTTTGGAGGTGGTTAGCGTGGTTTTTGCCAGCAGAAATCCATTACGAGAAATCAAGAATTGGTGTATTGCGCTGTCTGTCAGTGATATACGTGAAAAGTAAGAAAACGCCGAAAAAACGCCGTAAAACCGCCGTCACCAAGACGCACCGGATTTTACGGCGTTTTTCCGTTGCCAAGAAAGTATCATGCACCCCCACATCCATACGGCGGGTGATACTATTTTGACATCGGAGATTAGTGTTGTTCTTTCTGATTCGTGCGATTGTCAACCATGTCGTTTCTGCCGGCAATCCCATCACACCCTGCTAACATGTAAATTCTGATAAATCGGTAAACTTGGATTACTATTGGTGCGATAAAAATCGCTAAAGCACATCTATTAGTTTAATATTTAATCACTTACAAGCGTTCTATGATTTTTTGATTTGAAATTGATTGAGTAGCTTGATGAACTCCTAATATAAATAATGTGTGAAAACTATGAAATTGATGAGTGCCGCTGATTATAGACAAAAGCGAATAATGGCTGCACAAAACAAAGTGATCGAGTTTTGGGTGGTAATATAAAGCCTGGAAGGCTTTACTAAGCGAGATTTGTCCTTGGACCCACTGACCGAAGGGAGGTAATGCGGTCGTAACCCGGGACACAGTCCCGGGACTCAAATGACGTGGCAGCTGTCTGGAACCAACGGTCACTGACCAACGGGAGGTAATGACAGTACCTTGTTAGAGATAGTCGTAGCGCGTATATGTAGCGAGGTACTGCCTTCCAG
>CALZMB010000181.1 GCA_945788485.1 uncultured bacterium
GTTGAGCGAGAAGGTGAACGATTCGCCTTGAGGCGTGAACGAAATCATCTGCTGCACATCGTCTGTCTGTATGTTGCGCCGTGTGTATAGACCGCCTTTCAGCGCCGTGGCATCCACGCCGGTGTAGTCAGAGATGCCGCTTCCGCTGTACGGATGCAGCCATTCTTCTTGCGGGCGTATGGCGTTCTTCCATAAGGCTGTGACATTGTCGGATGTCGCGGCGGATTGTAGCGTCTCGTTGTCGAAAACAACGATTGTGTATCCGCCTGTTTTCCATCCGTTGGCAGGGCGGTTGACTGTCACGCGATATACGATGCTGTCGGGTGCCGCCTGTTCGGTGTCGTACAGCCTGCCGCCCTTATACCAGTATTTCGTCAGCTTGCGCTGGTAGGCAGCCTTCTGCATCTCCATGCGGAACGGTTCGGAGTCTTTATCAGCGGCGTTCAGGTTGCCCACGAGCGAATAACCAGATGTTGCCTCCTCGCCGCCGAAGTTGGATTTGTTGATGAGGGCGGTCAGCGTGTAGCCGCGTCCCGGGTTGAAAATCCATGTCACCGACTTGCCGTTGTAGCTGTTCATCGTAGCGGCAGAGAACTTGAACTCCGCCTCGCCGTTCACCTGCATGTCGTCGTATCGCTCGTAGCGCGCCACGTTGCCGGCGTCCTTAGAGTAGTTGCCCTCAAATTCGCCGCCTTCTGCATGGCTTTCGCTGTTGGGGTAGTAGTCGGCGAGGCCGGGATACATGCCGAGCGGATAGTCGGCGTTGATGGCGTGGCACGAATATTTATTGCCGTCAGAACTCTCTATGTGATAGCCGAACTCGCCGTTGTTGATGCCTTTCAGCTGGAAATCCTGAAGGTTCAGCGACCACACCGTGCGCAGCACATTCCTGCCGCCGATGCGCTCTCTCGTAGGCGACATGGCATATCGCTTGCCGTTGAGCACCATGTAGTATGTTATGTTGTCATGGTTCTCGTTGTTCGCGACGTAGAATTTCCATATCGTCTCGCCTGTCTTGCTGTCTTTGCCCACTTTCCACAGGTTGATGCGCACCTTGCCTGTCGCTTTCGCGGCGGGGAGGGTGTAGAGCAGGTTGCGTCCCTCGAAGTCGTATGTCTCAGGTCCCAGCTCGTTGTTTCCCCAATAGAATTGGGTGAACGAGAGGTCGTTGATGGTGTTCATCTGATGGTTGTACGCTCCGATATACTCTTTGTCTTTGGGCGAATAGAACTTGAACTTGAAGTCGCCATTGTTGCTGCTGAGGTCAACATCGAGATACCAATATGCTCCGCCACACTGCACAAACTGCTTTCCGTCGAGCGCATTTCCGGGCACTACAAGCTGCGGATTGCCATCCGTTGCCGCCTTGTTGTATGCAGGCTCTTCGAAATATGCTATCGCCAAGCCTTCGTCATGGTAGTAGCCGCCCGAGTTGACGTTCTTCACCATGATGGTGTAGGTGGTGTTCGGTTTGGTAGAGAACGACCACGACCTATCTTTGTTGCCATTGCTCGGGTTTGGCGTCGTTGTGTTATCTACAGGCACAGTCGCAAACTTTCCGGCTGTGAGACTGACATCGCTCTCTCCCGACGGGGCGTAGATGTCGTTGAAATTTCCGTTGACAATCTTGAACCTGATGTATTTGGTGGGTGCAGAATCATCTGTCGTGAAAGTGTAGGTGAACACGTCGTCAGCCATCTTGCGGTTCATCTCTGTCGTGTAGTTTGGCCAATCGCCGCCGAATGCGCCGTCGCAGAGGTACACCTTCGATTCCAGCTTCGTGAAAGTGACGCGCATCGTGTTCAGATTCACCGTAATCTTATAGTTGCCGCTCTGCTCTTTGGTGAACACCCATTTGTAGTCATGTTCGTTTGTGCCGTCGTATTTCACGATGTCGTTCTCCGTTGCACCTTTCACAAACTGGTCTTGGCTCCAGTTGCCTGCGGTGTTGTTGGTCACGAACTTGAAATCCTTCGTTCCGTCGCTCGTTATAGTGCAGTTTCCGGAATATTCAAAGCCGTTCGCCGACTTCTCGAGCGGTATGGCTTTGTCCAGTTCCCAATTTGCCGTTGTGGCGCTACCTATTACGTAAAGTTTGTCGTAGGTCGCTGCCGCCTTGTTCACATAGATTTTCATATTGTTCAGGTCGAGGGTGATGTAGTAGTCGCCTGTCTCATTCACGGTGAACTTGTAGTCGGGGTAGGATGATGTGCTCTTGCTGACAAGCAGGTTGCCGGAGTCTATGCCTGAGTTGAACTGATAGTTCACGTATTCGGCATAGTAGCTGTAGTTGGTGTTGTAGTCTTTGCCGTTGACGAACTTGAACTGCTGTTCGGCATCCAAATGGACCGTCATGCTGAATGTCCTGCCGTCTGTGCTTCTTGTCATCTGTTTCGCCTTATTGAGATTCCACGTGCCGATGGCATCTCCGATGATGTACATGTTCTCTTCTTCCTCCGTGCCTTCAAACACCAGCATCGTCCAATATTCGAGCGACGGCACAGTGACCGACACGTCGTTGCCCGTCTGTGTGAAGATCAGTTCCATCGGCACGCCGCCGTTCTTGTCCGGCGTGGCAGCCCACACCTTTGTGATGTGGCGTGATGTGGTGTAGGTTATCTGCACGTTCTCCTGTGTCACAGGCGCGGGGCGTGTGCCCTCAAGGTCGCGCCAAGAGAGGTCGTTGGTATTGCTGAAATTGAGCAGGTGCACAGCAATCATGTTATCGACTTTCTTCGCGAACGCCGTGATTTTACGCCCCTGCGGCGGCCATGCGTTGATGGCGTGTGTCGAAGAACTTATCGTAGGCGTGAACGCCGCCTTTGAGTCTATGCCGCGAAGCAGGTTCTGGTAGGCTGTCTGGAAATCGTAGTAGTGGATGAGCCGCTGCTTCAGCTCGTCGGTCATGGCAAGGGGCTTGGCAGGAAAGTACTCTCGCGTGAGCATGTGGTCGCCCATCTCAAGGTGCGAGCCGCCGATGGCGAACATCACTGCATCGGTGAGCAGTGCTCCGGGTGTATTGACGTTCTTGTCGGCATAGTCCCAGGCATGGTCTGCCTTGTTGTAGTTGATGTAGGCGGCGAAGACGGTCTGCAGGTCGTGCTCGCTCTCCCGGTCGTTGTCTTGTATAATCTGGAAGAGGTCGGAGAAGTTTGCCTGTTCGCCCCACACCTCGTTGTAGCAGAAATCTACTGTCGGGGTACCATCTTCGAGTCTGGCATCGCAGATGTGGTGGGCGCCATAACCTCCGACGCTGTTCATCACGAGTCGCTTGTCTTTGCGGTGACCCTTCATCGCTTTGAGGAACAGCCCGTAGTTGTATTCCAGGTTTATCTTGGTGCCGTTTTTCTCAAAGACGTCAGCTTTAAGATAGCCGAGCTGGTCTACCTGGTAACCGTCGAAGTCATAGTTACCGTACACCTCATTGTTGCGGTCCATAAGATAATACTGCCAGTTCGGGTTGCCGGGGTTCATGAGGTAGATATCACTCTGCCAATCTGAAGGCAGATCATGAAAGTCCTGATACAGGTTGCCGTTGGCATCTTTCTTGTATAAGCCCCATTCCTGGCTTACATAATCTTTCTCATAGTCCTTCAAAGCTCCGTAGCACAGGTTGTAGAAGATGGACTTCATGCCGTAACGATGCTGTACATCTATGTATTTTTTCACATACTCGGTGCCTACCCAGCGGTTGCTGATGTCCTGATACCATTCTACGAATTTGTTGTTTTCGAACTTAACAGGTCTGTGGTGTTTCCAATGCCAGTCCTGAAACTGCACGCCATTGATATGGAGGCGGTTGAGATACTTCATCTCAGCCTCAATGTTCGCGTTCTTGTCGAGAGAGCCACCGTAGTTGTCGAACTCCGCCACGAAGCCGTAGCGCGGGAAGCGCTTCCAGTCGGACGAGACATCGACAGCGATGGCACCTATGATATGCTCTGTGCCGATACCCCCGTTCCATTCCATATAGTACAGGTCAACCATATAGCCCATATAGTCGGTTTTGGGGGGTGTCCAAGTCCAGGGGTTGGATGTCATTGTGTGTTTCTCAATGAAAGTGTTGTTGTGGCGGTAGCGCACATACACTTCCTTGCCCGACGGCAAATCGCCGACAGCAGTGAACGTTACTGTGCTGCCTGGCGCATAGCATGCCTTGTCGGTGGACAGCTCGAGTTGTGTGCTTTCCCACACGACATCAAGCGCCGACACTGTCTGTGTCATGAAAAACAGACACAGCAACAGCATCGTAATTCGTGATTTCATAAGCCAAAACATGTATTTGAAGAGTTAGTATATTCAAGATTCGCAAGTAATAAAGTGTGTTAACAATGACCAGCCTGGAAGGCTGGTCGTGACATATTCTTTATAGTTTCCACTTATTAATCACTTGATAGTCAAGTTTGTTGATTACTTCCGAAAGTTGAGTTAGTAAATATATGATGTAAGAAGAATAGACGACGGTGCAGACTTGTATTCGTCGTATTGTAGAACCACCTTATAAAAAGCAAAACCAAGTGTGGTGGCTGTATCTTAAATCTCTTGTCGCCGTAGTTTACGGCAGGGGGCAGGGGTGTGGCGATCGCGAAACGGAGGAGAGGGTGCCGCATCGTAGCGGCACGCCTCCCTCACAACCTTTGCAATTCTATTATCTAACTAAAACCTTAACAATGTTTTTGCCTTGACGTTTCACGAAAACGCCGTTGCGAGGCTGCTCAACCTTCACGCCGGAGAGTGTGAACCATTCTGTCTGCTGCTCTGCCACCGCTTCTGTTTCGGCGATGCCGGTCGAGGTGTGCTCCTTGATGGAGATGGTGAGG
>CALZMB010000182.1 GCA_945788485.1 uncultured bacterium
TGACAAGTTGACGAGTTGACAAGTTGACAAGTTGACGAGTTGACAAGTTGATAGTTTTTTTGTTTGATAAGTTGCAATGATGATACGAAACATTCTTTTTGCCGTGATGCTGCTCCTCCCTGCGGCAGGATGTGCGCAGAACGACTATGCCGGAGCCTACACTCGTCCGCTGCACGATGTGATGAGCGATGTAGAGCAGCGCTTCGGCGTAAAACTGAAATACAACGTCGATACCGTAGGCAAACGCCTGCCGTACGCTGATTTCCGCATCCGCCCCTATTCTGTCGAAGAGACGCTCGACAACATCTGCCGGTATTTTGATTTCAACTGGTGGGACCAAGGAAAAGGGGTGTATAAGATAAAACCATACGAATACGCGCGCCGCCATGTGGCAGACGGAGAAAAGATGCTCTCGTGGCTCTCATCGCTCTACGCCAACCGCACGCAATGGGAGGCGCGGCGTGACACGCTGCGCCGAGAGGTGCGCCATAGGCTTGGCATCGACACCCTCATGCAGGCATGTGTGCAGCAGCCTCGCGCCGCGCTCTCAAAACAGCGCCGCTACGACGGCTACTACGTGCAGAACATCTGCATCGAGACACTGCCCGGAGAATTTGCCTACGGCAGCATCTACGCACCGCTGAAACGCGGCAAACACCCCCTCATCATCTGTCCCAACGGGCATTTCGGCGACGGCCGCTATCGCAAAGACCAGCAGCAGCGCATGGCAACTCTCGCACGCATGGGTGCCATCTGTGTCGATTACGACATCTACGCATGGGGGCAGTCGGCTGACGAACACCCCGACCACCGCACCGACCGCGCCCATGCGGTACAGGCCCTTGACGGCATCGTCCTGCTCAACTGGATGCTGACACACCGTGCGAAAGACATCGACACTACACGCATCGCGGCGAACGGCGGCTCTGGCGGCGGCTCGCTCACCGTCCTGCTGACGGCTCTCGACAACCGTTTCACGGCGGCTGCCCCTGTCGTCAGCCTCGCTTCGCATTTCGACGGCGGCTGCCCCTGCGAGAGCGGACGACCCATACACATCGCCGCCGGAGGCACATGCAACCCCGAGCTGCTGGCGATGATGGCGCCGAAGCATGTCCTCGTCGTCAGCGACGGAGGTGACTGGACTGCCTCTGTCCCGACACTCGAATATCCGTATCTGCAGCGCATCTACGCCTTCTACGGCGCGGAGGAGAAGGTTGAGAACGTGCATCTGCCGTCAGAACGCCACGATTTCGGCCCAAACAAACGTGCTGCCGTGTATGACTTCTTCGCCCGCGTTTTCAACCTCGATGCCAAGATGATTGACGAGGCGAAAGTGACCGTCGAACCCCACGACAACCTTAAGACAGACAAAAGCAAGCTCAGATAGCCGACAGGCTTTTCCTGCTTGGTGTCATGCGACCTGGCCGCATGATACACAACCCCGCCCAGCTCAAACAAAAACCAATAAATACACATACCTATGACAAACCTCAGACACACACTCTGTGCTGCTGCCATTGCTGCCGTTGCACTTGGCAACGCCACTGCCGCCGCGGCACAGACATCTGTAGAGACACAGAAACAATACCTCTCTGGCACCGGATGCGACGACATGGTGAAGTGGGATTTCCTCTGCACCGACGGACGCAACGCCGGCAAATGGACAAAAATCGGAGTGCCGTCGTGCTGGGAACTGCAAGGCTTCGGCACCTACCAGTACGGCATGCGCTTCTACGGCAAGCCGCGTCCTGAGGGCATCGCCTCCGAGACAGGCAAATACAAATACGAGTTCCAGTTGCCGAAAGAGTGGGAGGGACGGCAGATTCTCCTCTGCTTTGAGGCAAGCATGACCGACACCTACTGCGAGATAAACGGCCGCAAGGCCGGCTCAAAGCATAAGGGCGGCTTCACGCCTTTCGCTTATGATGTCTCTGACCGTATCTTCTTCGGCGCGAAGAAAAACCGCATCGAGGTCACTGTGAACAAAGAGTCTGAAGAAGACGCCGTCAATATGGCTGAACGCCGTGCCGACTACTGGAACTTCGGCGGCATCATACGTCCCGTTTATATCATCTCTAAGCCGGCACGCAATATCTCGCGCGTAGCCATTGATGCACGCCACGACGGCTCGTTCGTCGCTGAGGCTTATCTCAACCGCCCCGCCGGCAATGCCACTGTCGCTTTGGAGATAAAAGACATCGCCACCGGGAAAACGGTGCTCAAGACCAAGACACCGACACGAGGCTCTGATAACATACGCATCGAATGCAAGCTGAAAGGCGCGAAACAATGGTCGGCGGAGGCTCCTAACAGATACGAGGCTGTCTTCGCCCTCGCCGACGAGAGCGGGAAGACACTCCACATAGAGCGACAGAAATTCGGCTTCCGCACCATAGAGGTCAGAGAGCACGACGGCATCTACGTCAACAACCAGAAAGTCATGTTCCGCGGCGTCAACAGACACTCCTTCCGTCCCGAGACAGGACGCACACTCTCATACGCCAAGAACCTTGAGGACGTGCAGCTCATACGCTCGATGAACATGAACGCTGTGCGCCTCTCCCACTATCCTGCCGACCCAGAGTTCCTCGACATCTGCGATTCGCTCGGCCTGTACGTCATCAACGAGCAGCCCGGCTGGCACTGGGCGCACAACACCATCACCGGTTCGGCTCTTGTCGAGAGCATGGTGAAACGCGACCACAACCACCCGTCTGTCATCTTCTGGACCAACGGCAACGAAGGCGGATTCAATATGGAGCTCGACCCCGTCTTCCATCAGTTCGACCTGCAGAAACGTGCCGTGCTCTATCCGTGGGCTGACGTACACGGCGTGGAGACAAAGCACTACCGCTCGTGGGGCGAGACACAGCAGCTGCTGCGCAAGCCGTCCATCACCATGCCGACAGAGTTCCTCCACGGACTTTACGACGGCGGACACGGCGCCGGGCTGTACGACTACTGGGTTATGATGCGCAAGGCGCCGCGCTGCGCCGGAGGCTTCCTCTGGGATCTTCAGGACGAAGGTGTCTGCCGCGTTGACATGGACGGCGTCATCGACAATGTCGGAAACTTCGGAGCCGACGGCATCGTAGGCCCACACCTTGAGAAAGAAGGCTCGTTCTTCACCATCCGGGAGTTGTGGTGCCCAGTGCAGATAACAAATCTCAGCGAGGCGATGGACTGCGCCCTGCTCAAGCTCGACAACCGCTACGACTTCATCAACCTCAGCCAGTGCCGCCTGCGCTACGCCTACAAGAACATGCCGCTGCCGGGACAGCAGGCTGCCACGACACTCAAGACAGGCACCCTCGCCATGCCCGATATCCCGCCGCACGCTCAGGGCGAGATGCCGCTGCCGCGCCTCGACAATGCTGATGTCCTTGAAGTCACCGTCATCGACAACCGCGGCGAGGAACTGCAGACATGGGCCATGCACTCAGCGCGCAAGCAGACACTGCTGACACCTGCCGCCGATGCCGCGAAAATAAGCGTCAGCCGCAACGGGCAAACCCTTGTCGTCCAGTCGGCTGGCAAGACCTACACCTTCTGCAACACCACCGGCGCGCTCTGCGAGGTGAAGACCGCAAACGGCGTCTTCAAGTTCAACGGACCGAAGTTTATCGCCGCACGACGCAGCGACCGCAGCATGGACCAGTTCTACAACCACGACGACAAAGAGGCTGAGAAAAAGAAGACACAATACACCCTCTACGAAGAGCAAGGCAAGTTCCGCGGCTTCGACATCGACGAGGCGAACGGCATCGTCACCGCCACCTACGCCCTCGGACAGCTCGACAAGGCGCAGTGGACATTCCGACAGGACGGCTCCGTCTCCCTCTCATACCGCTACACCTTCGGCGGCGTCGTTGACGAGATGGGCGTGATGTTCGACTACGACGAGCAACGCGTCAAGTCGAAAGAGTGGGTGGGCGACGGTCCGTACCGCGTATGGCAGAACCGCCTCCACGGTCCGCAGTACGGCTACTGGCAGAACGCCTACAACAACCCCGTGCCGGGCGAGAGTTTCGAATACCCGGAGTTCAAGGGATATTTCGCCAACTGCTCATGGATGCGCCTCCACACCGCCGACGGCCTCATCACGCTCCAGCCGCACGGACGTTTCGGAGAGGCGGCAGTCGCCAATGCCGAACGCCGCGACGGAGTGGTTGACTACATCGGCATCTACCAGCCGCGCGACGGCAGAGACCACATCCTCTACACCCTCCCCGAGAGCGGCATCTCGCTCCTCAAAGTCATACCCGCTGTCCGCAACAAGGTCAACACCACCGACCTCAACGGCCCGTCGGCGCAGCCTTTCTGGGCTGACCTCTCGCAATACGGCGGAGAAGTAGAGCTTACATTTGAATAATCAAAAACAAAGGTTTCGCAAGTGTTTCGCTTGCGAAACTTTTATTTTATAAAAAAAACAAAAAAAAGAGAGAAATCTTTTGCGGGACAGAAAAAAAGAGATAATTTTGCACAAGATTTTGGTACCGTAAGTCGGCGTATGCCGACAGAGGTTTAAAAGGGAACACGGGTGCGAATCCCGGACAGTCCCGCTGCTGTAAGCTCCGTTGTAGCTGCCGTACATAAATCCACTGACGAGACCTTGTCTCCATCGGGAAGGAACGGCAGAAGGAGTGAGTCAGAAGACCTGCCACAATCCTCCAAAAATCTGTTTTCACGCTCGTGGGTTAGGTGATACAGAAGAATTTCGATATACACACAGTATAGTTGGCGAGTTGATTCTTATAACTTGTCAACCAAGAGAAAATCAACTCGTCA
>CALZMB010000183.1 GCA_945788485.1 uncultured bacterium
CAGGACACCTTCTTCGTTGAGAAGACAAAGCTCGACGACGTGACGAAGAACATTCTCTTACGCTCGCACACATCAAGCGTACAGGCGCGTGTGATGGAGACATCGCAGCCGCCGATACGTGTCATCTGCCCCGGACGTGTCTATCGCAACGAGGCCATCACGGCACGCGCACACTGCTTCTTCCATCAGATAGAGGGGCTGTATATCGACAAGAACGTGTCGTTCACCGACCTGAAACAGGTGATGCTCACATTTGCGCAAGAGATGTTCGGAGCAGAAACAAAGATTCGCCTCCGTCCTTCTTACTTCCCGTTCACAGAGCCATCGGCAGAGATGGACATCTCATGCCACATCTGCGGAGGGAAAGGCTGCGGATTCTGCAAGCACACCGGATGGGTGGAAATTCTCGGATGCGGCATGGTTGACCCGAATGTGCTCGAGCTGTGCGGCATAGACAGCAAGGTGTATAGCGGATATGCCTTCGGCCTCGGAGTGGAGCGAATCACAAACCTCAAGTATCAGGTGTCGGACTTGAGAATGTTCTCTGAAAACTACACTCCTTTCCTCAAAGAGTTTGAAAACGCATACTAACCAATCCCAGCCCTCTTGCATCAGACATACAAGAGGGCTGACTGCGTTATCGCACGATTTTTTTTCAGCAACATCATCTGCCAGATAACAATTCTGGCGCAATCATAACTTTCATATAATGATTACAGTCACAAATTTAGCTATTCAGTTTGGTAAAAGAGTTTTATACAAAGACGTAAACCTGAAGTTCACGAGCGGAAACATCTATGGCGTCATAGGTGCCAACGGAGCAGGCAAATCAACTCTCCTCAGAGCGATTTCGGGAGAACTGGAACCTAACAAAGGCACTGTCGAGATGGCGCCGGGCGAACGCCTCTCGGTGCTTGAGCAGGACCACTTCAAATACGACCAATATACGGTGATGAACACGGTGCTGATGGGACACCAGCCTCTCTGGCAGAACATGCAGGAGAAAGAAGCTCTCTACATGAAGGCGGATTTCAGTGACGAAGACGGAGTGAAAGTGGCAGAACTCGAAGAGAAATATGCAGAACTGGGCGGATGGACGGCAGAAAGCGACGCCGCGCAGCTGCTGCAAAACCTCGGCATAAAAGAGAACCTGCACCAGAAACTCATGTCTGACCTCTCTAACAACGAGAAAGTGAGAGTGATGCTCGCAAAAGCACTGTTCGGAAATCCGGACAACCTGCTGCTCGACGAGCCTACTAACGACCTTGACCTCGACACCGTACAATGGCTCGAAGAGTATCTCTCGAATGTAGAACAGACCGTGCTCGTCGTCTCGCACGACAGACACTTCCTCGATGCAGTATCGACACAGACCGTGGATATCGACTACGGCAAGGTGACAGTGTTTGCAGGCAACTATTCGTTCTGGTATGAATCAAGCCAGCTCGCGTTGAGACAGGCGCAGAACCAGAAGATAAAGGCTGAAGAGAAACGTAAGGAACTTGAGGAATTTATCAGGCGATTCTCTGCCAATGTGGCAAAGTCAAAGCAGACAACATCAAGAAAGAAAATGCTCGCCAAACTCAATGTCGAGGAGATACAGCCCTCAACACGCAAATATCCGGGCATCATCTTCACCATGGAACGCGAACCGGGAAACCAGATTCTCGAAGTGGAAGGGCTGAAGGCGGTAGAAGAAGACGGAACAGTGCTCTTCGACAACGTAAGCTTCAATATCGAAAAGGGGCAGAAAGTGGTGTTCCTCTCGCATAACCCGAAGGCAATGACCGCACTCTTCGAAATCATCAACGGAAACAGAGAGGCGCAGGCGGGAACATACAAATGGGGCGTCACCATCACTACGGCTTATCTCCCGCTCGACAACACCGCCTTCTTCCAGAGCGAACTGAACCTCGTTGATTGGCTCAGCCAGTTCGGACCGGGAAACGAAGTGGCGATGAAAGCTTTCCTCGGACGTATGCTCTTCAAGCAAGAAGAGGTGGAGAAACACGTCAATGTGCTCTCCGGTGGCGAGAAAATGAGATGTATGATCGCGCGTATGCAGATGAAAAACGCTAACTGCCTCATTCTCGATACACCGACAAACCATCTTGACCTCGAGTCAATCCAGGCGTTCAACAACAACCTCGTCAGCTATAAAGGCAACGTGCTCTTCGCGTCGCACGACCATGAGTTCATCAACACTGTCGCTGACCGTATCATCGAACTCACACCGTCCGGGACAATAGACAAACTCATGACATACGACGACTATATCTATGACGAGCAGATAAAGGCACAGAAAGAAAAGATGTATGGAGCATGACACCACTGACGTGGACATGACACCGTAAATACTTTGGCACACACTTTGTATTCAAACAAGTGAACACCAAAATATTATTATTATGACAAAGAAAGAAAACCAATACACAGAAGAAACAATAAACACTCAGCAACAATGTCCTGAAACTGACAACATGCAAGAGACTGCTGCTGAGGCCGAATGCGAAGACAAGAATGCAACGGATGCTGAAAAGCCGCAGACAGAAAACCAGAACTGTGACGGAAAGCATCCTCAGAATGATGCCGACACAGCAGACTGCAATGCCGAAACATCTGAAGGTCAGGAAACAGCTGCCGAAGAAAGCCAGGACCCGTTGGAGAAAGCTCTCGCTGACATTGAGGAACTGAAAACGCAGATGTTGTACAAACAGGCGGAGTTTGACAATTTCCGCAAACGTACAATAAAAGAAAAGGCTGACCTCATTCTCAACGGAGGCGAGAAAACATTGAAAGCTATCCTCCCGGTGCTCGACGATTTTGAAAGAGCAATGGCTCAGCAGGCGGAATCGGAAGAGGCTAAGGCTCTGAAAGAGGGTATGGAACTCATCTTCAAGAAATTCATCAATATCCTTGAAACACAGGGCGTGAAGAAAATCGAAACAAAAGAGCAGGATTTCAATACCGACTTCCATGAGGCTGTCGCTCTCGTCCCCGGGATGGGAGATGCCATGAAGGGCAAGGTGATTGACTGTGTGCAGACAGGCTACACCCTCAACGACAAGGTTCTCAGACATGCCAAAGTGGCAGTGGGACAATAAGGACTGCTTGCTGTTTGCTTTGAGAGATGAGGCGACAGACACATCTTATATATATAATAAGGTGTAGAAGACAGGCAGGCAAGTCATGGAAATGCTAAAGGCATCAATCTTTAAATTTTACTATTGTGGCAAAACGTGATTATTATGAAGTGCTTGGCGTACAGAAAAGCGCCAGCGCTGATGAGATAAAGAAGGCCTACAAGAAAATGGCCATCAAATATCACCCTGACCGCCAGAGCGGAAAGAGCGATGAGGAGAAGAAAGAAGCTGAGGAGAAGTTCAAAGAGGCGGCTGAAGCATACAGCGTGCTCTCTGACGAGAAGAAGCGTCAGCAATACGACCAGTTCGGATTTGATGGACCTAACATGGGCGGAGGATTCGGAGGAGGATTCGGCGGATTTGACATGAACGATATCCTCAACAGCGTCTTCGGCTCAGGATTCGACTTCGGAGGAGGTGGCTTCAGCGACTTCTTCGGAGGAGGACGCGGCGGCAGACGCAGCAATGTTCATCGCGGAGCTGACCTGAGACTGAAAGTGAGGCTCTCGTTGCAGGAGGTCGCTACAGGCGTGACGAAGAAATTCAAGGTGCGCAAAGATGTGAAATGCTCGCACTGTAACGGTACGGGTGCTGAGGGCAGCGCTGTGCCTGAGACATGTAAGACATGTCACGGGTCGGGATATGTGCTCCGCTCACAGCAGTCGCTCTTCGGCATGATGCAGACACAGTCGCCGTGTCCGGAGTGCCAAGGAGAGGGCACCGTAATCAAGAACAAGTGCAACTACTGTCATGGCACCGGAGTAGTGAAAGGCGAAGAGGTTATCGAAGTGGAGATTCCGGCTGGAGTACAGGACGGAATGGTGGTCACCATACCGAACAAAGGGAATGCCGGACAGAAGAACGGCGTCAGCGGAGACATACAGGTCTTCATCACTGAAGAGCCGAACGATACTTTCATCCGTGACGGCAACGACATACGCTACAACCTCTTGCTCGACTTCCCAACAGCGGCTCTCGGAGGAAAGGTGGAAGTGCCTACAATAGACGGCAGGAAACTCGCTGTCACTATAGAACCTGGCACACAACCCGGCAAATCCCTCCGTCTGAGAGGCAAAGGACTGCCCGCTGTGAAAGGATATGGCTACGGCACGGGAGACATGGTGCTCAACATCTCTGTATTTGTTCCTAAGACTTTGAGCAAAGAAGAACGGAAAGCGCTTGAGGCTTTCAAGAATTCTGACAATTTCAAGGGTGACAACCAGACGAAACGCACCATCTTTGAGAGATTCCGCAGCTATTTCTGATAGCACGCCCATGATAATGCGGCATATCACTGCATAGCCTATCGCGGCACATCACAATGCCGGATTATCATGACACATACAGACATCATCATGACATACAACGAAACAATAGACTATCTATACAATGCAGCCCCTGCCTTCACGAAGGTCGGGGCTGTGGCATATAAGGAAGGACTGGCAAACACTATTGCACTTGACAACCATGCCGGACATCCGCACAAATCGTATCTCACTGTGCATGTGGCAGGAACAAACGGGAAAGGGTCGTGCTCACATTCGATTGCTGCCATATTGCAGGAGGCAGGGCTGAAGGTCGGGCTTTTCACTTCGCCGCACCTTGTCACGTTCAGGGAGCGAATCCGGGTGAATGG
>CALZMB010000184.1 GCA_945788485.1 uncultured bacterium
GTTCTCGGTGTCCCCGTCGGACTTATCGTGACTGCATGGGGAGGCTCAAGTTGTGAGGCATGGATGGACCGTGCCACCGTTGCGCCCTTCGTAACCGAGCGTTCGCCCTACCAGATTCCGTCAACACAGAAAGACATCAAGTCCAAGAACCGCCAGCCAACCGTACTCTTCAACGGCATGCTGCACCCCATCATCGGCTATGGCATACGCGGTGCGATATGGTATCAGGGTGAGGACAATGTGCCGCGATACCAGGACTATGCCCGTCAGATGCACTCTATGGTGACGCTGTGGCGTGAGAAATGGGGCATTGGAGAGTTCCCCTTCTTCTATTGCCAGATAGCGCCATACGACTATAGCATTATAAACTGGACGGTCAACTCCGCTCTTCTGCGCGAGCAGCAGCTCATCGCCGAGCGCACCATCCCCAATGTCGGCATGGCAGTGCTTATGGATGCCGGCATAAAGCTGGGCATCCACCCGCCCTACAAGAATATCGCCGGCGAGCGTCTCGCCCTTCTTGCCCTTGTCAACACCTATGGCATAAAGGGCGTGACAGCCTCGTCCGCCCGCTACAAGTCCATGAAAGTGGAAGACGGCAAAGCCATTCTGGAGTTCGAGAACGACAAGATGAATCTCTACGGCAAGAACAATACGTTCACGAGCCAGCTTTTCGAGATCGCCGGTGCTGACCGTGTGTTCTATCCTGCAAAGGTGGAATTGTACAAACGTCGCTTCCTTGCAGTCTCCGCGCCAGAGGTTCCAGAGCCAGTAGCCGTGCGTTATGCCTTCACCGACTGGGCAGACGGCGACCTCTTCTGTGATGGCCTGCCCCTCTCTTCGTTCCGCACTGACGACTGGCCTGTAGCAGAACGCAAGGCAGACGAACCCACATCAGATTATGACAAACGCTAATCCTACACCGTTGATATGAGAAAGACATCATTCTTCCGCACCCTTTTCTTCCTCCTTCCCGTCTTCATTATTCATCCGGCCTTCGCTGCCATTGCCGATGTCAGTGTCGCCGGACTGTTTCCTGTTGCCGATTGTGGACGAGTTGTATTGAACATGAATCCAGACTGGCGTTTCCATCTTGGCGATGCAGAAGGAGCGTCTGCCGTCGCATACGACGACAGTTCGTGGGATATCGTGTCCGTTCCTCACACGCTGCGTCTTATGCCAGCCGAGGCAAGTGGCTGCCGCAACTATCAGGGCGTGGCATGGTACAGGAAACATTTCAAGGCTCCTGCCACGCCAGTCAGTGTGCTTCACTTTGAGGCTGTGATGGGAAAGCAGGAGTATTATGTCAACGGAAAACTTGTATGCAAGCACGAGGGAGGCTATCTTCCCGTCACTGTCTCCCTCTCTGAGGCTGGCGTGAAGCCCGGCGAAGATGTTGTGGTGGCGGTGCGTGCCGACAACAGCGACGACAAGACCTATCCCCCGGGCAAGACACAAATGACGCTCGACTTCTGTTATCATGGCGGCATCTACCGTGATGTGTGGCTTATCGGGCTCCAGCCAGTCTTCATCACCGATGCCGTGGCAGAGAATCGTGAGGCTTCGGGCGGTATCTTCGTCCATTATGCAGACATCAGCGAGCGTTCAGCTCGTGTGTTTGTCAACACCGATGTGCGCAACACGCTCTCCCGTCCAGTCTCTGTCACCGTGGAGAATACTCTCCGTGACGCCTCCGGCAAGCGTGTCATGCGTCTGACAAAGCGTGTCACGCTGCCTGCCAATGGCGTGCAGACCGTGATGCAAGGCGGCGTTTTGAAAACCCCGGAGCTGTGGTCGCCCGAGCGTCCGTATCTCTACAGTGTCACAACCCGCATCCTTGGTTCTCTGCCTTCAACGTCTATGGCAAAAGGCTTTGCCATAGACGGCGGCGAGACACGCATCGGCATCCGCTCGTTCGAGTTCAAAGGCAAGGACGGCTTCTGGCTCAACGGCAAGCGTTACCGTCAGTTTGTGGGAGCCAACCGCCATCAGGACTTCGCCTACGTTGGCAATGCAGTGCCCAACTCGCAGCAGGTTCGTGATGTGAAACGCTTGAAAGACGCCGGCTTCAACATCATCCGCACCGCCCACTATCCTCAAGATCCGTCGTTCATGGATGCCTGCGACGAGCTTGGCATATTCATCATCGTCGCCACTCCGGGCTGGCAGTTCTGGAACAAGAAGGTTCCTGAGTTTGCAGAGAAAGTGCATCAGAACACGCGTTCCATCATCCGCCGCGACCGCAACCACCCTTCTGTGTTGATGTGGGAGCCAATTCTCAACGAGACGCGCTATCCCGAAGACTTCGCCCTTGAGGCTTTGCGCATCACACAGGTAGAATATCCTTACCCCTATCGTCCTGTCGCAGCCGCCGATTTGCACAGCGCCGGCGTTCTTGAGAACTATGACGTGGTCTATGCATGGCCTGGAGATGACGAGACAACGCCGTCTCTTGCAGCCGATGCGTCGTTCGAGGCACGTGCCGTGGCATTAGGCAAGAATATGTTCACCCGCGAGTTTGGCGAGTATGTTGACGACTGGTATGCCCACAACAACCTCAACCGCGCGTCGCGTTCTTGGGGCGAGACGCCCCAGCTTCGCCAAGCCCTGTCCCTCTCATGCACCACTTGCGACCAGCATCAGACCACCGGTCTCTTCCTCGGAGGCTGCCAGTGGCATCCCTTCGACCATCAGCGCGGCTATCATCCTGACCCATATTGGGGCGGAGCATACGATGCTTTCCGCCAGCCGAAAACAGCCTATATGATGTTCCACTCACAACTTCCGGCATCAGAGACAGAGCCTTACGTTTATATCGCGCATGAGATGACACAGTTCTCAGAGCCTTCTGTCGTTGTCTTCTCTAACTGCGATTCCGTCCGCCTGTCGCTCTACGACGGCGAACTCTCATGGGTGAAGCCTGTCCTGCACGAGAAAGTGTTGCCCGACCAAGGCTCTGCCGAGGTTGTATCGCTATGCGGCAAACTGCAGAACGATGCTGTGATGCCTTACAACGCACCTGTCATCTTCCCCGACGCATGGGATTTCTGGAAAGCCCGCAGCTATTCATACAAGGGCAAGTCATGGCAGAAAGTCAACATGACGGCAGAAGGCATCATCAACGGCAAGGTTGTGGCGACGCATCGCCGTATGCCGTCGCGCCGTTCAACCAAGCTTCGCCTCTATGTTGACGAGCGTGAGCAGGCTCTTGTCGCTGACGGGTCGGACTTCGTGGTCGTCGTATGCGAGGTGACAGACGATAACGGCAATGTGCGCCGTTTAGCAAAAGACCAGATTCGCTTCACTGTCGAAGGCGAGGGCAGCATCATCGGCGACGGCACAGACATAGGCGCCAATCCTCGTCAGGTGGAGTGGGGCACGGCTCCCGTGCTCATCCGTTCTACGCGTCAGGCAGGCGAGATACGTGTTCATGCCGAGGTTCTTTATCCCGGCACCCATGCGCCCACGCCGGCAGACATCACGCTGCATTCCGTCCCGTCTCCGTTGCCTCTCGTTCTTGACACATCTCTCACGCAAAGCCAGCGGCAGCAGTCGGCTGTCAAGCCGTCCGCGTCGTCGTCCTCTTCTGCCTCGCCTGCTGTCTCAGACGAAGAGAAACAGCGTATGCTGAAAGAGGTGCAGGAGCAGCAGGCAGATTTCGGCGTGAGATAACCACCATCAGATTGTGAGATAACGAAAATCAGATTTCATAATCATCATATACAAAAACACCGGCTGCCGGGTTGCGAGATACATACGTCATAGTATGTGCGCACCCCGGCAGCCGGCGTTTTTGTCTCTTTGCAGGCAGGCGAGAGGCGGTGTGTCAATGCGTCGCGCCGCCTGTCGCCATGGCGGCAAGCCCGAAGTCAGATTCTCACTATGCCGTTCATCACGGCATATATCATCACGTCGGCGAGCGAGCGTGCTTGGAGTTTCTCCATGATTGTCTTGCGGTGTGTCATCACCGTCGCGATGCTGATGTTCAGCGCGTCCGCCACCTCTTTGTTTATCATTCCTTGGCATAGCAGCGCCGCCACCTCTGTCTCTCGTTTCGACAGCAGCGCCGCCTGCTGCTGAATGTTGTGCGGATGCGCCTTCCCCTGCGCGCCGTGTCCGTGGCTGTGCAGGCGCATGATGTCCCTCACCAGTCCCTCTTCGCTCTGGCATACGTTCAGCGTGCGTATGCCGCTGATGCCCATCTCACCGTTTACGAGCACGATGGTGCGGTCGGGATGTTTGCGGAAGAACGCCGCATGCTCGAAGAAGACGCGCGAAGCGACGAAATAGTGGGCGTAGCTGTTGCCCTCCGTCTCGCTTTGTTCTATGTCAGAGAACGTGGTCATCATCACAATCTCTATGTGCTGGAGCATATCGTGCAGCAGGTGTTGCAGCCCGATGCTTGTCAGCGTGTTGTCGTCAATAACGGCTATCTTCATCTTCATTTTTCTTGTTGAGGTTTTTCTGCGCTGCAAAGTTACGCAAATTTTTCGTCAAAGCAAAGCAAGTGTGCGGTTTTTTGCAGGTGGGGCGGCAAGTGTGGGGGATTGAGGCTTAGGGGTTGGGGTTGTTCTTCGACCTGGTCGAAGAATACCGGGGGAAAGAATCAGCAGATGCGGGGCGGGGGAAAGAAACAGCAGATGCGGTGCATGGCTTGCCAAGCACCGCATCTGCGTTATATATCCATCTGCTTTTCGCCTTGCTGCGCGCGACAATGTCGCGGGGCAAGGTCTGTTGTCGCTGCCGTTGCAGCTCAATCAGTAGCAGTATTC
>CALZMB010000185.1 GCA_945788485.1 uncultured bacterium
AACAAAAACTTAACTGACATGAAAAAAATTTTCACTCTTATTTCTGCAGTGATGCTGTGCCTCGGCGCAAGTGCACAGACACAGAAATTGGCTGATGTCATCAAAGCCACTATGGACACCTGTCAGCATGAGATTGTTCCTGTGTTCCTCACAAAGTATGTCACATACGAGCTGGACTCTCAGGTTGACCTCGGACAGAAAGGCGTCATCATCTGGGGCGGTGAGGCCACCATCATCGTCAAAGGCGAAGGCCAGATCGCTACTCAGGGCTATCTCCAGGTGCGCAACGCCAACTTCGACTGCGCAGAAGGCACAGTAGCTCCTATCGCACTCTCTGCCACACCGGACGAAAGCCTCCTCATCAACGACCCCGTAAGTTCTTCAATCGTCTATGAGGGCGCTAATCAAAAGGTTTACTACAACAACCACAAAGTGTCTGTCGTGAAGTGTAACTTCCGCGAGCTGAAGACCTCACTTTTCTACTCAAACAAGGCAAAGTGGGCACTCAACACTCTTGAGCTCGACCGCAACGTCGTGCAGCTCAACCATGACGTGGAAGATCCACTCATCAACTGGTTCGGCAATACAGAGAGCAAAGGCGCGATTAAGAATATTGTGCTGACAAACAATCTCATCTATAACATCCAAAACAGCACAAAGACAAGATTCATCCGCTATAGCCACGCATCTAACGCACAGCCTGCAAAAGTCTGGGGCACTGGTGCGAAGTCTTCGTTTGTGATGACAAATAACACAATTGCTTATCCTTGTAAGGAGTTCGCCAATAATTTTGTCACCCACAAAGACATGATACTCGACTGGAAAAAGAATATCTTTATTAACGTCACCAGACTCCAAAAGATTGGATCAAACAACACCCGCAACTTCACAGCAGAGGACAACACCCTCTTCAACAACAACGGCAAAGCTCTTGACGCTACCGACCTCAGCAAGTTCGGCACAGAAGACAAAGCAGCTGGCCTCGACGTTCCGGCAGAGCCACTCGACTTCGCCAACATCGCAGCACTCGAAGAGAGCTTCAAGCCAAACTTCGTCTCTCAGACAACATACAAGCAGAATGGTGCTTCACGCTACGTCGTGCCGTTCAAGACAGAGATATACAAGACCCCAGGCTGCAATTTCGAGCTTATACTCGGCCCGGACCTCCTCGCTCAGTATCCTCTCGTAGCAAACTGCGCTGAGGCAGACCTCGGCAAAGAGAAGCCAGGTATCAACACCGACCTTTTCCCATGGGTTAAGTACGTCCGCGACGACGACAAGAACGTCCTCTCCAACGGACAGAACGAGGCACAGCAGTCTAACCGCTGGACAGACCTCAACCCGACAACAGGCGAGCAGGGCACATTCATCCAGGTTGCAGGCAAGAACGGCTCAGTAAACAGCCCCGTTCTCGGCGCAACCAACGGCAAGAGCATCAAGCTCTATGTCAAGGACATCGCATCTGTTGAGGTCTTCGCAACAGGCTCCGCTTCTGGCTCAGCAGCCGACGGCAACGCAATTGTTCTGAATGTAACAAGCACAGACGGCTCTACAGACAAAGCAATGTCTCTCCCAGGCAGCATCTTCGGCAAAGGTTCAGCTTCTGCATGTGTAAATATCAGCCTCAAACCGGACGCAGCTCACGAGATCAGCATCGAGTCAGCAAACAAAGACATCCAGATTACAGGCATCCGCCTCTACTCTAACGACGAGACTAAGTTCCCCGTTTGCCACGCTCCTGAGACAAAGGCTCCTGGCACAAACTACGAAGTTGTACTCGGTCCGGACATGCTGGCACAGTATGCTCTCGTTGAAAATCCGGAGGTTACAAAGCCAGGCATCAACGTTGAAGAATATCCTTGGATCACATACGTTCGCGAAGACGGCCTCAATGTCCTCGAGAATGGACAGAACGAAGCACAGCAGTCTGACCGCTGGACAGACATCAACCCGACAACAGGCGAGAAAGGCACATGGCTCCAGGCTACAGGCAAGAACGGTTCCGTCAAATCACCTGTCATCTCGGCAGAATGGAAGAAGCACATGATTGTAAACATCATGGACGCTACCAAGTTCCGCGTTTACGCAACAGGTTCTGCTTCTACAAAGCCAGAGACGGGCGACCAGCTCATCCTCACAGCTACAGGCAACGACGGCTCTGTCATCACAGCAGCCACAACACCTGGCACAATCTGGGGCAAGGGCAAGGGTTCTGACTATGCAGAGCTGACACTCAATCCTAACCGCGCTTACACAATCAAGATTGAGACAGCCGTGAAGGATATGCAGATCACCGGCTTCAACCTCACCGGCACAGACCTCTCTATCGCTCCGGCAGAAGACAACCCAGGCTTGGGCGACGCTACAGGCATCGAGAACGTAGAGAACAACAACGTTGACGCTAACGCTCCGGCATACAACATCGCTGGCCAGCGTGTCAACGGCGCTGCAAAGGGCCTCATCATCAAGGGCGGCAAGAAATACATCATCCGCTAAAAGAAAACGTCAAGGACACACCGCACGACAGCGTGCGTGTCCCGCATAAATAAAAAGATTCCATATCCCGGGCAACCAGGGTATGGAATCTTTTTATTTATGTGTATATCCCATATAACGCAAACAAGACTACGACCAACGCTCGTTGTCACTGTTGCTGTAAAGCGACAGCTTGTCGCCGCCCCTGTCTCTGTTGTCTCTGTTGTCTCTGTTGTCGTAAAAAAAACACGGGGAGACACGTTGTCGTGAAAAAAACAGGCAAACATTCGTTTTTTACGCGGCAAAATACTATCTTTGCACAAACAATCGCAACAACAAGACAGCATGAACTATATCATCAACGCCTACGCCATGCAGGACATCGGCATGCGCAAGAACCAGGAAGACGCGTTCTTCCCGCCTTTCATAGACCCGTGCCACTATGACGAGACACAACGCAACTGGTGCTACTACGACGGCACGCCGCACACCGACCAGCGTCTCTTCATCGTCTGCGACGGCATGGGCGGGCACGACCGCGGCGAGGTGGCGAGCAACATCGTGTGCAAGACAATGAGCAACGCCCTGCTCAGCAACACCACCATCGAGGGCGCATTCAGCGACGAGATGGTCCACCACGCCGTGAGCGAAGCACTCGACGCGCTGCTGAAAGCGGAAAGCCCGAGAGACGTGCGCAAGATGGGCACCACGATGGCGATGCTGAAGTTCCATGCCGAGGGCGCGACGATAGCGCACATCGGAGACAGCCGCGTCTATCACTTCAGACCCGCCGCAGCCGGGAAGCCCGCAAAGGTGCTCTTCGTCACGAAAGACCACACCATGGTGAACGAGATGCTGGAGCGAGGAGAGATAACGGCGGCGCAGGCGAAGCAGTCTAACCATAAGAACATCCTCTCACGCTCGATGATGGCGCAGAGAGACTACCGCCCGAAGGCGGACATCGACCACATCACCGACATACAGCCGGGAGACATCTTCATGCTATGCACCGACGGCGTATTTGAGGAGATGGACGACCAGGAACTATGCAACGTCGTGACAGACCCGAACTACAGCGACGTGGAACTCACGCAGCGGCTGCTGCACGAGTGCCTGTACAACCGCGACAACCACACGGCGTATATCGTCAGGGTGAAAGACGTGCTGAACGTGAAGGGGAAAACGAAGGCGGATTCCGCACTGCCGCAAGGCACGGTGCTGAAAAGCCAGAACTACACCTACGAGGTGGAGAAGGTGCTGGGGCAAGGAGCCTTCGGCATAACATATCTCGTCAACACCAGCGTGGCGATGCAGGGACAGCTCGGCACGATACGCACTGGCGTGAGAATGGCGATGAAAGAGTTCTTCATGCACAAGGAGATGAAGCGCGAAGGAGGCGAGCTGATTGAGATCTCGCCCGATTCTAAGGTGAAGAGCTACGCCGAGCGGTTCCGCAACGAGGCGGAGAAACTCGCGTCGCTGACACACCCCAACATCGTCAGGGTGCTGGAGGTGTTCGAGGCGAACAACACCATCTACTACACGATGGAATATCTCCCCGGCGGCTCGCTCAACGACTATGTCAACAAACGCAACGGGCTGCCAGAGCGCGAGGCGATAAAATGTATAAGGCAGATAGGCTCCGCGCTGCTCTATATACACACGAACAAGATGCTGCACCTCGACGTGAAGCCGGCGAACATCATGCGCTCTGACAGCACGGGAACGCTGAAACTCATAGACTTCGGTCTCGCGAAACGGTATGTCGATAACGGCGACCCGGAATCGAGCGCGCATCTCGGCTTCGGAACCACGGGCTATGCGCCGCTCGAACAGGTTGACCGCGAGAACGAGGTGGAGTTCTCGCCTGCCATCGACGTCTATGCTCTCGGCGCAACATTCTACAAACTGCTGACTGCCTACGCCCCGGACAGCGCGGTCGATGTGCTCAACAACGGCCTCAACACCATGCCGTTAGTGAAGAAGAACGTCAGCCAGAAGAGCATCGACGCCATCAAGGCGGCTATGCAGCCGATGAAAGCGAAACGCCTCGCAAACGTGCAGGAGTTTCTCGACATGCTGCCCAGGGTCGATGACGACACCATTTTCTACGAGAAGAAAGAACGGATGATACGGAAACGGTGGATAGCCGCCGTCTGCATCACGCTCTTCATCATCATGCCGGCTGCCTACTACCTCTTCTTCACCGAGCGGAAGAACACGCCGGTCGAAGCC
>CALZMB010000186.1 GCA_945788485.1 uncultured bacterium
TGTAGCGGTTCCATATCCATATCGCGTTAGGGTCGTCGGGCGCGGCGCTGTGATCCGTGTTGACAGAGGCGCGGTATGCCGTCTCGAACCTTTCGTTGTCCGCCTCGGTGGGCAGGCCCGTGATGGCGAACTGTATGTCGCCCGCCTCGTCGCCGCGGCCGTAGATGGTCTTCAGTGTCGTGTAGGCGGTGTAGGCCTGGTTGTTCTGCTCATGCTGGCTGTCCTGCATGATGCCCACGACTTTGAACATGAGGTTGCCCACCTTCACGTCTTTCCCTACAAGCTGCGCGAGGTCTTTCGACAGCTCTTTCGCCTGATATTCTGTCAGCACCAGAACCTTGCGGCGTTCGCTGAGGTCGATGTCGTTGATGAAACGCCCCTCCGTAATCTTGCGCTTGTTGATGAGCATGTCTGCCGGATAGACGCCGAGCAGCGACTGTGCCGAGATGTAGTTGTCGGCAAGCGAGATGTTTATCCCCTCCTGCCTCAGTTTAGAATTGACATTGTATGTGTGCTCGCCGAATGTCGTGCGCGTGATGTCCACGTCGCGCTCGTTCAGCGTCACGCGCCGCCCTTCCTTCAGCCCGCTGTGGGCTTTGCTCGTGTAGCCTCCGAAGATGACTATCGAGTTCGAGAGACGCTCGTTGCTCTGCTGCATCTGCGCGTTGATCAGTCCGTTGCCGGCTCCGAGAAGGAAGATGATCATGAAGATGCCCCACGCCACGGCAAAGCCGGTCAGCGTGGTGCGCAGCTTGTTGCGCTTCGACGTGCTCCATATTTCTTTCAGTAGTTCTGTCATGGATGAGTGTGATTATGTGTTCGATGCGGTTTTAGCATCCCGCACGGGAGCGGGGTGGGGCAGGCGTCATTTGAAGCCGCGGTTGGCATGATGGTCGCGGTTGTCTTCTATCTCGCCTATCAGGCCGTCCTTGATATGCACGATTTTGTTCGTCTCGTTCGCCACGCCGCCTTCGTGGGTGACAACGACGATCGTCATCCCCTCCTCCTCGTTCAGCTGTTTCAGCAGGCTTATCACCTCAACGCTCGTCTTCGAATCCAACGCTCCCGTAGGCTCGTCGGCGAGGATGATCTGCGGCCGTGTGATGAGGGCGCGGGCGATGGCGACACGCTGCTTCTGTCCGCCCGACATCTCGTTCGGATAGTGCCCCGCCCACTGCGACAAGCCGAGGCGGTCGAGATATTCCATCGCCATCTGGTGACGCTTGCGCCTGCCCACGCCTTGATAGAACAGCGGCAGCTCGACATTCTCGACAGCCGTCTTGAACGGTATGAGATTGAACGACTGGAAGATGAAGCCGATCATGTGGTTGCGGTATTCCGCCGCCCGCGTCTCGCTCAGGTTCCATATCCGAGTGCCGTTCAGCAGATATTCGCCCGTGTCGTAGTTGTCCAGGATGCCCAGGATGTTCAGCAATGTCGATTTGCCGGAGCCGGAGGCGCCCATGATAGACACGAACTCACCCTCCTCGATGTCTAAGCTGATGCCTTTCAGCACATGAAGAGGCTGCGCGCCCTGATATGTCTTGTTGATGTCTTGCAGATGAATGATTGGCATGGTGATGATGGTGTGTTGTGGATATGTTTTGGTTTGATGACGCAAAATTACGAAAAAATGCCCAATCCTACAAGCCATGACAGCACTAAAGCGTGCGCGTAAGAGTTTTTATGAATTTATTGTAAATTTTTTTTACGCCGCCATGCAATATTTCGGCGGCATGCAAATTATATATATGTAAACGCCTGCGGAACACACCATGCGATATACATTATTTAATTTATAATAAAACATTACAAACAAAAAAATGAAAACCTTAAAGACACTTTCAATCATCGCGGTCATCTTCGCCGCTCTCGGACTGACATCGTGTATCGACGACGGCGACAACCGCCGCTACCTCGCCGGACATGTGACCATCGAAGGCACATATCCAAACTACACCCTCTACCACCGTCAGGGCTACATCATCAAGCTCACGCCATCAAGCGTCAGCGAACTCACCGGAGGCAAAGGCTTCGGCTCGAACAAGAGAGGATTCTTCAACGTCGCCTACCGTGACGAAGACGTGAAATACAACTTCATCGACGGCACTGAGACACTGCGCGACATCACAATCGAAAACGCTGAACTCATCAGCGGCAGCTATGTCACCACACTCAACATCATGCCGCACGAACTGGCTGAAAACAAAAACCTGCTCGTCGCCGACAGCATCTTCGCCGTCAACAGATACGAAGACCTGTGGATTGACCACGGCTACCTCAACATCGTCGTAGAGGCTCCTTACTCTATCATCAACGGAGGTTACGTCTATCCCACAATGAATGTCATCTACAAGCAAGAGGACATCAAAGAGAACGAAATCACACTCACCATGCTCTACAACCGCCACACAAGCAAAGAGACGCAGAAAAGCATAGGCAGCTTCATCACTGCCTATCCGGTAAAAGAACTCATCTATGAAGTGCCGGGCAGCGACTCCATCACCGTCACCGTCAGGACTGACGGCGCAGACAAGCAAGTGCTGAAAATGGCAAGATAAGAACAATACACCCATTTCGTAATTTCCCCAATCAGGCAGGTTCTGAACCATACGTCGTGAAGCGTATGGGGCGGAACCTGCCTTTTCCGTGTATGACACCATGACACACCAAGGCCGCAATGTCAAAAAAGTATCAGACACAACGTAAAACGCCCTCGCATGATACTATCTTGACACCGATTCCACGCGAAATTCATCATGACAACATCATCGGCGAGATTTTTCGGCTGAAATTCAAAGTTTTTCTTTATATTGTAAAAACGCCTGTAAATCAATAATATATACATTATTCTACACTTAAAGAAGCCGTTTCTTCGCCCGGGAAACCGCCTGCGCAAGCCCAAAACAGTGCTTTTTACCCTGCAAAACAGTCAATCTTGCAACGCGAAAAAGTCAAAATGAGCGTCCAATATAGACAATCTTGCACCCTCACTTTGACTATATTGCACCCCGAAACACTCAAAACCCCACCTCACGAACCACAAAACAAGCCCCGGAAACACATTCTTTGGCAGAAAACAACAGATTTCCTTGCCACACAGACATGATAAAAAAGTATCATCACACACTGCGGATTATACCATCATGACACCGTCCGCAACCACCACGGCACAGCATCAGGACAATACAAATCAATCGCTATGATATGACACAACATCTGACATAATGGCAGACACGCTGTCACACAAAAACGCATTGGCATAATCGTTGTCTTCACTATAAGCGACAGATGCCGCAAAAACAAATACAACAAACAAAAGCGGCACACGACAAAACAGAAATAACAATAATAATAAAATAGAAAGGAAACAAAACTATGGGAAAGATCATTGGTATTGACCTCGGAACAACAAACTCATGCGTATCAGTGTTTGAAGGAAACGAACCAGTCGTAATCGCAAACTCTGAAGGAAAACGCACCACGCCTTCAGTCATCGGATTCACCGACAACGGCGAACGCAAAGTAGGCGACCCAGCAAAGCGCCAGGCTATCACAAACCCGCGAAAGACAATCTACTCTATCAAGAGATTCATGGGCGAGACTTACGCGCAGACAGCGAAAGAAGTAGAACGTATGCCATACAGCGTAGTCAACGAAAACGGCATGCCGCGAGTTGACATCGACGGAAAGAAATATACTCCGCAGGAACTCTCAGCCATGGTGCTCCAGAAAATGAAGAAAACCGCTGAAGACTACCTCGGACAGGAAGTGACAGAAGCTGTCATCACCGTGCCGGCATACTTCTCCGATTCACAGCGACAGGCAACGAAAGAAGCCGGACAGATTGCAGGACTTGACGTGAAGCGTATCGTCAACGAGCCGACAGCCGCTGCTCTCGCATACGGAGTAGATAAAGCCAACAAAGACATGAAGATTGCAGTCTTCGACCTCGGCGGCGGCACATTCGATATCTCTATCCTCGAATTTGGCGGAGGCGTCTTCGAAGTGCTCTCGACAAACGGAGACACACACCTCGGCGGCGACGACTTCGACCAGGTAATCATCGACTGGCTCGCAAACGGATTCAAAGCTGACGATGGAATCGACCTCACTAAAGACCCGATGGCTATGCAACGCCTCAAAGAGGCTGCCGAGAAAGCTAAGATTGAACTCTCAAGCTCTACATCTACAGAAATCAACCTCCCCTACATCTCGGCAGAAGGCGGAGTGCCTAAGCACCTCGTGAAGACACTCACACGCTCACAGTTCGAGCAACTTGCGCACAACCTCATACAGGCTTGTCTCGTGCCATGCCAGAACGCAGTGCGCGACGCAGGAATCTCCACATCTGACATCGACGAAGTCATCCTCGTAGGCGGCTCAAGCCGTATCCCGGCTGTACAGACCCTCGTGAAGAACTACTTCGGCAAAGAGCCTTCAAAGGGCGTAAACCCAGACGAGGTCGTTGCTGTAGGCGCGGCAATCCAGGGCGCAATCCTCGCAGGAGACGCCGGACAGGACATCGTCCTCCTCGACGTCACACCGCTTACCCTCGGCATCGAGACCATGGGCGGAGTGATGACAAAACTCATCGACGCCAACTCTACCATCCCTTGCAAGAAGTCAGAGGTGTTCTCAACAGCAGCCGACAACCAGACAGCCGTGACCATCCACGTACTCCAGGGCGAGCGCCCCATGGCTTCAC
>CALZMB010000187.1 GCA_945788485.1 uncultured bacterium
TTCAAAATATTTATAAACCCTGATACATTTATCTGATGAAGAGCAGCTCGCGGTATTTCGGCAGCGTCCAGAGTTCGTCGCTGACGAGAAGCTCGAGTTTGTCTATCTCGTAGCGTATCTCGTCCATGACAGGAGCGACGGTGTCGTGATATGCGATAGCCTTCTCACGTTCTGTCTCAATCTTGTTTGCCACCTTGCGGTTATCGACAAGTCTTGTCACGCCAGCCTCTATGCGCTCTATGCGCTGGGCAATCTCCTTGATGATGTCCTTGTTGCGCTTTGTCATCGTCTCCACTTCGCTTGCGTCGAAAATCTTATACATATTCTCGACGAGAGCGACAAGTTCCGACTGATACCGGGTGACGGTGGGTATGATATGGTTCATCGAGAGGTCGCCGAGTACACGTGCCTCAATCTGTATCTTCTTCGTGTAGGTCTCCCATTTCACTTCGTTGCGTGCCTTCAGCTCGTACTCTTTCATCACGTCCATCGATTCGAACATCTTCACGCTCTCGGGGTCGAGATAGCGGTCGAAGATGACAGGGCATGACTTCTCTACGTCGAGACCGCGGCGTGCGGCTTCCTCTACCCATTCGTCAGAATATCCGTTGCCGTCGAAATGTATCGGCTTGCAGGTGACGATGTCTTCGCGCAGCACCTTCATGATGGCCTCGAACTTCTCCTCTCCGCCTTCGATGAGTTTATCCACGCGCTGCTTGAAGTTTGTGAGTGCTTCGGCGACGGCGGTGTTGAGTACGATCATGGCCGAGGCGCAGTTTGCCTCTGAGCCTACGGCACGGAACTCGAAGCGGTTGCCGGTGAATGCGAAGGGCGAGGTGCGGTTGCGGTCGGTGTTGTCGATCATCAGTTCGGGGATGACAGGGATGTCGAGTTTGAGCGACTGTTTGCCTGCGAGGTTGAAGACATCCTTTGAATCTGACTTCTCAAGAGCGTCGAGGAGGTCGGAGAGCTGCTTGCCGAGGAAAGACGAGACGATGGCTGGAGGAGCCTCGTTTGCACCGAGACGGTGGGCGTTGGTGGCTGACATGATTGAAGCCTTGAGCAGGCCGTTGTGCTTATATACGCCCATCAGCGTCTCTACGACGAAGACTACGAAACGCAGGTTGTCCATCGGTGTCTTGCCCGGCCCGTGGAGAAGGACGCCGGTGTCTGTAGAGAGCGACCAGTTGTTGTGCTTGCCGGAGCCGTTGATGCCGGCAAAGGGTTTCTCGTGCAGCAGACAGCGGAAGCCGTGCTTGCGCGCCACACGCTTCATGAGCGACATGAGCAGCATGTTGTGGTCGATGGCGAGGTTGGTCTCCTCGAAGATTGGCGCCACCTCAAACTGGTTTGGTGCCACCTCGTTATGGCGTGTCTTGCAGGGTATGCCAAGCTCCAGGGCCTTGATCTCAAGCTCGCGCATGAACTGTGCGACGCGCATCGGGATGGTGCCGAAGTAGTGGTCGTCCATCTGCTGATTCTTTGCAGAATCATGTCCCATGAGCGTGCGGCCCGTCATCATGAGGTCGGGGCGTGCGGCGTAGAGGTCTTCATCGACAAGGAAATACTCCTGTTCCCATCCGAGGTTTGAGACAACCTTCTTCACATCCGGATAGAAATACTGTGCGACGTCTGTCGCTGCCTTGTTGACGGCAGAGAGTGCGCGCAGCACCGGTGCCTTGTAGTCGAGAGCCTCGCCCGTATAGGATATGAAAATGGTAGGGATGCAGAGGGTGTCGTCGATGATGAATACCGGCGATGTGGGATCCCATGCAGAATATCCGCGTGCCTCGAAGGTGGCGCGTATGCCTCCTGAGGGGAACGACGAGGCGTCCGGCTCCTGCTGCATGAGAAGCTTTCCTTCAAACTCCTCTATCATGCCGCCCTTGTGGTCGTGCTCGATGAAGGAGTCATGTTTTTCTGCTGTGCCCTCGGTGAGAGGCTGGAACCAGTGGGTGTAGTGTGTCACGCCGTTCTCTTCAGCCCATTGTTTCATGCCGGCTGCTACGGCATCGGCTATGGAGCGGTCGAAAGGCGCACCGTTGTCGATGACGTCAACCATCTGGTTGAAGATGTTCTGCGGAAGATACTTGTACATCTTTGCGCGGTTGAAGACGTACTTTCCAAAGTACTCTGACGGACGCTCTACGGGCGCTACGACCTCAAGAGGTTTTTTCTTTGATGCAGTACACACTGCACTGAATCTTAAGTTTGCCATATTCTGATGTGTTTTGGTGTGGCACGGAATCCATCACCGTTATTGTTAAAGTTTGCTTTAGTGTTGGTCAAGATGTGGAGTGTCTTACGGGCGGAGTGTGAGGCCGAAGACGAAATATGCCTTCTGTGTCGAGGGGTTGGCGTTGACGGCTGCGAAGACTGGCACGGAGAACGTGTCGGTGATCTTGATGTCTTTCGTCGCCTTCAGCGATACGTTCGTCACTGCAAAGCCGTTCTCGCAGTCAGCATAGAAGTCTGTCTTCGTAGGCACGGCACCCACTGTGGCGTTCCAGTCAATACCGCCGAGAGCGAACGGTGCGTTAAGCTCGAAATACGAGCTGTAGGCACGGCTGCCGCTTCTGCGCACTCCGTCGGCGCCTGCGAAGTTGGTGTACCATTGTATCGACAGCGGACCGAAGTCGTAGCCGACGTTTGCCTCGAAGACATGCGCGGTCTTGTGCGCCTCATACTGGAAGTATTTCGCCGTCGATGAGCAGAAATAGTCTGTCACGCCGATGTTGAAGCCGCCGATGCTGTAGGCGAGTGTGAGGTCAAACTCCTCTTCGCCTGCGTTGACGATGCCGTAGCTGCCCCATGCCGATAGCGAGAGGCCTTTATAGGCCACGCTGGCTGCAGGCTGGATGGCTGCGTCGCCAAGGTCCTGTCCACGCCATACATACTTGCTCACGATGTCTGCCGAGACGCTTGCCTCTACTTTGTCCTGTGCCTTCACTGTTGTGGCGAATGTCGCAAGTGCGAGAGCCACAAGGCTGAAAATCTTTTTGTATCCCATAATCTTTTACCTTAAAAATTAATACTGTTGATACATTTAATTAACTTATATAACGGAACATACCGTAATTTATTTTGTGTTTGTGCTGTAAGTTTTCTGTTGCGTGCCGATATTCTTCAGCCGCACATCCATGCTGACAGGCGTCGCATGGCCTCTATGACATCCTCGCGGTTGCCGAACGACGTGAGACGGACATACCCCTCGCCCGACGGTCCGAAGCCTACGCCCGGCGTGCATACCACGCCTGCTCCGTAGAGCATGTTCTCGAAGAATTTCCACGACGGCGTGTTGTCCGGTGTCTTCACCCAGAGATAGGGGGCATTGACGCCGCCATAGACCTTTATGCCCAGTTTGGTGAGATGGTCGCGCATGATGCGTGCGTTCTCCATGTAGTAGCCGATGGTCTCCTGTATCTGGCGTTTGCCTTCCGGGGTGTATATTGCCTCTGCGGCACGCTGCGAGATGTAGCTGGTGCCGTTGAACTTCGTGCTCTGCCGGCGGTCCCACAGTTGGTTGAGGGCTATGCGCTGGTCGCCGTTCAGCGTTGACGCCTTCACGTCTTTCGGGATGACGGTGTATCCGCACCTCACGCCGGTGAAGCCCGCTGTCTTGGAGTATGAGTGGAACTCGATGGCGCATTTCTTCGCGCCGCGTATCTCGTAGATTGAATGCGGGATGTCGGGCTCCTGGATGTATGCCTCGTATGCCGCATCGTAGAAGATGATGGCATCGTTCTTCAGCGCGTAGTCAACCCATTTCTTCAGCTGTTCTTTCGTCAGCACCGTTCCCGTCGGGTTGTTCGGATAGCAGAGATAAATCATATCCACGCGGTGGTTGGGTATGGCGGGGCAGAAGTCGTTCTCTGCCGTGGCGGGCATATAGGTTATGTTGCTCCAGACGCCGTCTTTGCATGTGCCCGCCCTGCCTATCATGGCGTTGGAGTCGATATAGACGGGATAGACGGGGTCGGTGATGCCTACGGAGTTGTCCCATCTCACGATGTCGCCGATATTGCCCGTATCGCTCTTCGCGCCGTCGTTGACGAATATCTCAGACATGTCGAGGTGTATGCCGCGCGGCAGGAAGTCGTTCTTCAGTATCGCCTCGCGCAGGAAGTCGTAGCCGCGCTCCGGGCCGTAGCCTCTGAACGAGGCTTTCGATGCCATCTCGTCAACAGCCTTGTGCATCGCCTCGATGACGGCGGGTGCGAGGGGCTGGGTGACGTCACCGATGCCGAGGCTTATCACGCTCTGGTGGGGATGCGAGACTTTGTATGCGTTGACTTTCTTTGCGATGTCTGCAAACAAGTAACTGTCAGAGAGTTTCAGAAAGTGTTCGTTTACTAATGCCATAATTTGCTGTTTTCTTTTATTATCGGTCGTTTATGCTTGTCGTTCGTGTCACAGTTCTATCTCCCCTTCGAAAGATATGGCTGCCGGCCCTGTCATCATGATATGGTTTGCGTCATTCCAGAGGATATCGAGTGCCCCGCCGTCCATGACGATGCGGCTCTCGCGCGGCCTGCGTCCCGTGACTGACGCCGCCACCGCCGTCGCACATGCCCCTGTCCCGCAGGCGAGAGTGACGCCCGAGCCGCGCTCCCATACCCTCATGCGTACGCTTCCGTCCGCCATGATCTGCGCAAACTCTATGTTGCACCGCTGGGGGAAA
>CALZMB010000188.1 GCA_945788485.1 uncultured bacterium
CCACTATTCGCACATTGTCTATTATCAGCGGTGCTCATCAATTTCATAGTCCAGGCTGGTCGTGACATATTCTTTATACTATCCACTTATTAATCTATTGATAGCCAACTTTGTTAGTTACTATCTATACTCTTGAATACTGTGTATCTCTTCCGCTTGCCATGTCTCAGAAGCCGAAAATCTCTTCTGTCGTGATGTGTCTCACCGGCCCGAGTTTCTCCAAAGCCTTGATGTCAAGCTCGTCTTTGTTGCCGAGGATGAAGCGTTTGCGCGGCTTGCCCACGATGTTCTTCCGCTCGAAGCTGACGATGTCGCTGAGCGTGAGCTGCGGCAGGGTCTCGTAGAGGCGTTTCGTGAGGCTCTCGCTCAGCCCGAGACGCTGCATGTTCAGATACGACTTCAGCACCGCGTCGCGTGTGATGCGCTGCGTGGCGATGCTCTTCATCGTGTTCTGGCGCGCAATCTCGAACGCGCCCTCCGACTGCGGTATGGTGTCGATAATCTCGCGGAAGGTGCTGATGCAGTCCATCATCTTGTCGTTCTGCGTGGCGATGAAATCGAAGAAGATGTAGCTCGACGAGAGTTTCGACGGCGTGACATAGCGCGCGCTGGCGCTGTAGGCGAGGCCGCGCGCTTCGCGCAGCTCCTGGAAGACGATGGCGTTCATGCCCCCGCCGAAATATTCGTTGAAGAGACGCTCCGTCGGATAGCCGTCGATGTCGAACTTCTTCCCGTCGTTCGCTACCTCAAGCATATAGATGTTCTTCGCGTCGTAGGGCGCTATCAGCGTCTCGTCGCTCCTCACCTGCTGCTCCTCGTAGGGCTTGCCTTCCGGCACAGGCAGCAGCTTCTTCGCCATCTTGTGGTTCTTCGCGAGAATATTGAGGAACTCTTTCTCGCCCGTCGGGCCGAAATACAGCACCTTGTGCTCGTAGCTGTTCAGGCGGCGCAGCATGTCGGGCAGCATATCGGGCGACGCCTCTTGCAGCTCGGCGTTGCTCAGGGTGTTGGTCTGAGAGTTGTAGCTGCCGCAGAAGGCATACTCCTGCAACGCACGGAAATTCTCCCGCTGGTCGCTCTTCGCGTCCTCGCGCTGTTTCATGACAAGCTTCACATAGTTGTCGTACGACGCCTTGTCGCCCTTAGCCTTCTGCAAGAAATCCTCTAACAGCGCAAGCGCCTGCGGCATGTTCTCGTCCAAGCCAGAGAGGCTGACGGTCAGGCAGTCGTCGTCAACCTCTATGCTGTAGTCGCACGCCAGCCCGTAGAACGCCTGCTTTATCTCTGCCGCCGACTTGCTGTCCGTGCCGATGTAGTAGAGATACTGCGGGGCGAGCGCGATGCCCTTCACGTCCTCGCTGCCGAACTCATACCTGAAGCTGAGGTCGAACAGCCCGTCGCTCTCGTTGCGCTTGTACAGCACGGGCACGCCGCCCTTCCCCCTCAGCCTCTTCATGTCTTTGGCATAGTCAACGAAGACCGGCTCGATAGGCTCCGTCTCCGACGACGCTATGTCGGCGAGAAACTGGCTCTCCTTGTCGCGGTTGGCAGGGATGGCGGTGATTTGGGGCTTGTCAATCTTCACAAGCGTGGTGTCCTCGCCCTGACGCTTGTACGTGCAGCAGTAGTTCTCGCCGAAATGACGTTTGATGAAATCAACCATCTCCTGCTTCGTGATGCCGTTGATGCGCCCGATGCGCCCTGCTTCAACCTCCCACGGACGGCCGCTGACAAACGATTGCACGAACATGTCGGCACGGCTCTCGTTGCTCAGCAGAGACTTGTAGTAGTCCAGCTTCATGTTGTTCTTCACAGAAGGCAGCAGGTCGTCAGAGAACTCCCCGCGCTTCATCTTCTCCAATTCCGACAGCATGAGCTGGCGAACCTCCTCAAGTCTCTGGCCCGCCTTCGGCACGCCGATGAGCATGAAAGCCGAATAGTCTGTCTGGGTGTAAGGGAACGCCTGCACAGCCTGCAGCTTCATAGGCTGCTCCAGGTTAAGCTCCATCACGCCCGCCTTGCCGTTCGCTATCATGTTGGCGAGGACATGCAGCGTGTCGGTGGACAGCTCCTTCTCACCGCCGAAACGCCATGCCAGCATCACATTCTCTGCCTGCTTGCCCACGACAGACGTGTCGCGGGGAGAAGTGATGGGGGCGAGAGCCGGAAACTCAGGGCGGGACAGCGACGCGTTTGCCGCCCAGTCGCCGAAATAACGGTCGATCTGCGCTATCACCTTCTCCGGGTCGAAGTCGCCCGACATACACACCGCGATGTTGTTTGGAACATAATAGCGCTTGTAGTAGTTCTCGATGTTCACTATCGATGGGTTCTTCAGATGCTCCTGCGTGCCGAGTGTCGTCTGCGTGCCGTAAGGATGGGTGGGGTAGAGCAGCTTGCTCAGTGCCGCTATGCTCTTTCTCATGTCGGCTGTCAGAGACATGTTGTATTCCTCATACACCGTCTCAAGCTCCGTGTGGAAACCGCGGATCACAGCGTTCCGGAAACGGTCGCTCTGTATCTTCAGCCAGTTCTCCACCTCGTTCGACGGGATGTCCTCAGTATAGCACGTCACGTCGTTCGACGTGTAAGCGTTAGAGCCTTCAGCGCCGATGCTCGCCATCAGCTTGTCATACTCGTTCGGGATGTTATACTGCGCGGCAAGCTGCGACACAGAGTCGATCTCATGGTACAGCCGCTTGCGCTCGCCCGCGTCCGTCACCTTGCGGTATGCCTCGAAACGCTGGCGGATGTCGTCAAGCAGAGGCTTCTCCTTAGCGTAGTCGCTCGTGCCGAAATGCGTGGTGCCCTTGAACATCAGATGCTCGAAATAGTGTGCCAGGCCCGTCGTCTCAGCCGGGTCGTTGCGGCTGCCGGTGCGGACAGCGATGTAAGTCTGGATGCGCGGCTTCTCCTTGTTCACAGTCAGATACACCTTCAGGCCGTTATCTAACGTGTAAAGCCGCGAATGCATCAAGTCGCCGTCAACTGTCTTGTAAGTGTAATCCTTCCCGGCTGCTGTCGTCACAACAGAAAGCAGGATGGCAAGAAATAAGAAAAATCTACGTTTCATGTTCTTTTTATATGATTTGTTTTCATTGTCTCGCGCGGCGGCACGTCGCCCGACGACACGCCTCCGGCATATATTCCGCCTGCAAAGGTACACTTTTTTGGCGACCCTGCAAACATTTTCACACCTTTATTAATATATAAGGCGGATAATACACGCCAATAGTAAAAAAATCATACACTCCACCCGCCAATCCCCAACAGTCTCTATTGCAATGCCGAACAGTCTCAGTTGTGGTGCCGAACAGTCTCAGTTGTGGTGCCGAACAGTCTCAGTTGTGATGCCGAACAAGCTTTCTTGTGACCGTATGGTAGCAGTCAAAAGTTCGTATGGTAGCGGTCAAAAGTTCGTATGGTAGCGGTCAAAAGTTCGTATGGTAGCAGTCAAAAGCTCATTTGCTTGCTCTCGAAAGCTCATTTGCCTCTCCCGAAAGCCCTCTTTCCGCATTTTCCATTGTCCTGTTCCCCCTCCCCATCCATTACAGTCCTGTTCCCCTCCGCTCGGCTGCGGGGCATGTCCCTCACTCCCAACACGTTCTGTAAACGATTGCATTTAAAAACCTGTGCATTTTCCTTTAAAAAACATTTGTATATAAGGAAAATAATTGTAATTTTGCAAAACGAAACAAAACCTCTATTACATACACCCCCGTATTCCTCGACCAGGTCGAAGAACAATTTGCAAACCGAAACATATACACCACACCTGACATAAGTCACATAACTATAGAAGATACAAAATGCTAAAGCTGCCGCACAACATACTCGCCAACACCACCTCAACCTTAACGGGGGGGGTGATTTCAGACCTCAATAATCTGAGATCCAGCCTGCTGTGCAGCCACAATAGCGTCATCACATACATAAACACCCTACCAGCATGAAGTCTGGTTCGGGTTTGTCCTTTGCGACAAACCCGAACCAGACTTCTTGCGTATATACCCTTCTGAAAGTAACAACAAAAAAAACTGATAACAAATGAGAAAATTTACAACATCACTATTCATTGCGCTACTCGCACTCCTCGCCCTGCCAGAAAAGGCGTGGGCATGGACAAGCGTAGAATTCCGCAGCTCACTTGACGAATGGGCTACTGGAAAAACTATGACAAAAATCTCGGAGAACAGTTTCTCATACGAGGTCACTGCTTCAGAAGATTTTAAATTTAAGTTTTATGTCTCTGACAATAATGGTTTATGGTTAGGTTCCTACGAAACAAGCTATAACACGGTATCTAACTATGATGGCACTACAGAATATTGGTGCAGTAATAGTGGAGGTTCTGATATTACTTTCAAAGTAGATCCAAAATATACAAAGTATAGAATAGACCTTTTATGGAATAACCAAGATGGGACTAATCACTATTTCAAATATACGGTTACTGGCATCACAGAAGGAGGTAGCTCAGACCCTGTTTCTACATACAAGCTGATGAAAGGTGATGGAATTAAAGTAGGTACTGAAGTCGCCACATTTACAGGAACGGGTTTCCCATACACCGCAACATACAATATTGAAGCAGCAGGCATATATTATTTCTATGTTAATGATGGGTCGAAAAACTATTTCAATGAGAATCAAGAAAT
>CALZMB010000189.1 GCA_945788485.1 uncultured bacterium
TATTCAGAGACAGCCTGCGGAAGATTACAGACGCGCCGCTATCCTGCCCCGCCACGGCTTCAGAATGTTACGACCGCGCCCTGCGACACCCCGACATACTTGCCGCGGCAAAGGCGGAACGGTTCAAGCGTATCATAAACAAAGGCAAAGACGACGGCATCTTCGAGAACGACCTTCTGTCGGTTATAGGCCACCAGGCCAAGCGGCATGAGATGCTCGCCGCTTTCTACAGCGCGCGCAACAACCGCAGGGCTGCCTGCGCTGAATTGTATCTTGAAGCGAGAAACGCTACAACGGACGGCGACGAGATGCAGACGACACGAAAGAAGAGGATGCTCGCCGAACAGATGGCATCGTATGGCGACGTGCCGGAAGTGACACTGCTGGCTTACGCCTGCTATCTGCTGACGGAGAACGACAGCGACATCTCTGCCGCGACACGCTATGCTTATCTCAAAAACGCCTTGCGGAGCTATGAGGCTCTATGCCGACAGCATGGATGCGAGAAATATCTCAACCTGCTGAAAACAAAGATTGACGGCCTCACACAGCCGACGTTCAACCTCAGCATAGACAACAGCATAAGGCTGACAGAATTACGCAACATCAGAAGCCTGACAATCACGCTGCAGCCATTGACAATCGACGGCACAACGGATTATAACCCGGAGAACGCGAAGACACGCGAGATGCTGAAGAAATTCTACGGCGGCACGCCGGTCTGCATCAGCCGGACATACGACAAACCCGACTGGCAGATACACAACGACACGCTGCAGATGCCGGAACTGAACCGCCGCGTCTATCTCGTGACGGCAAAAGGCGACGGCATGACACGCTACACGATGCTCTACAACTCCGGCCTCGCTGCCCTCACGCTGCCACTCGTCAACGACGAGCTGAGGATTGTCGTGGTCTCGAAGACTACAGGCAAGCCCGTGCCGTATGCCAACATACGCCTGACAAGACACGACGGCGGCAGGAAGAATGATACTTCATCCGAGACGATGAAGGCTGACAAAAAGGGAGAAGCAGTATGCGGCAGAGACAAAAAGACAAGCCGGATTTATATCTGGACCGAGGATGACAAGGCGTTCAAGGCAGACTATCTCTCTAAATATTTCTACACGCAGAACACGAAAGAGAAACGCACGGTGCTGACAGTCTTCACTGACAGGGCGGCATACAAACCGGGCGACACCGTGAAAGGAAACGTCGTGGCGCACAACAGCGGAGACGAGAGCAACATCCGCCCCGCGGCGCAACGCACGCTGCATCTCGCCATCAACGACACAGAGGGGAAATGCGTGGCGACGGACACCGTATGCACCGACGAGAACGGCAACGCGCCTTTCGAGATGACTATACCGAAAGGCGGTAAGAACGGGTTCTTCTCTGTCTCATGCAACGCTGACAGCGCACTCTTCGCCGCCGTCTATATCGCCGTAGAAGAATACAAGAAGCCGGCTTTCATGCTCACCTGCACCGACGAGAAGAAACTGCAAGACATCATTCTCGTAAAACAAATGACATACTCCTCCGCATTGGCTGACACCGTGGCGGCACGCTACGATTCCGTTACCGTCTCGTTCGACGCGCGGACATATACCGACATACCCGTCGCCGGCGCAACAGTGAGATACAGCATAGAGCGGACAAACGCATGGCCTTGGTGGAGAGGACGGTGGCAACAGAACAAGAGAAGCATAGTGAAAGACGCTGAGGCGAAGACAGACAGCAACGGCAACGTGACGCTGTGCGTTCCGCTGCTGCTCCCGGAAGACGGAAGAGGGACTTACCGATTCGCCGTCAACGTCGCTGTGACAGACGCGGCGGGAGAGACGCACGAGGCGCAGGCAACGGTGAGGGCTGCATTTGAGAAATACCGCAAGACACCGGCAATTGCGCAACAGCCTGCGCCACCGGCATTTGAGGTGAGCAGCGAAGAGTTTACAAACGACAAGAGGGGCGTCGTGTTCACCATGCGGCACGTTGACGGGAATACCGACGAAGATGTCATGCCGGCAGACGACGGAGGTGAACAGGTCGCCGCTGATGCCAAAGCGGGAGCTACAGACAAGCGGTTTACGGCATTCTACACGCTCATGACAGACAAGGAAGTCATTGAAAGCGGAGCTTGTAACGTGGATTCAGTATATACAAGGACTTTCTCATACAACAGCAGATACGGCGAAGGACTGACCATCGCCTACGCATGGATGAAGAACGGCAGATTGCATTCTTACACAAAGACACTGCGAAAGCCGAAGCCGGAACTAAGGCTCTACACCGCATGGCAGACCTTCCGCAACCGTTCGCTGCCAGGAGCGGAAGAGACATGGACTCTCAGGGTGTCTGAGAAGAAAGCCGACTTGGAGAAGATGGCGGCGGCTGACGCCATGCCGACGGCAAAAAAGAGGACACAAGAAAGAAGAAGAAACGTGGGACTGACGATGACGGCGACAGTATATGACTACCGGTTAGAGACGGTCAACCCCCTAAAATGGTATTTCAACGTACTGCACAACAACTATTCCGTTTCCACACACTGGAACGCGAACATTCCGACGGCAGCATGGTGTCATGCCTTGCAGGAGATGAGAGCGTTGCCCGACGGAAACCTCGCGCTGTCTGTGATAGACCCTCTCTACCTGCCCTACCGGCATTTCTATGGCATGAGACGGATATATATAAGAGGGGTGAAAAACATGATGGCTGGGCATGACGTCATGTCGAAAGCGATGATGAAGGAAGACGCTGTGGCGGAAGACATGAAAATGGCGATGCCGACGGCTGTAGGCACGATGCCTGACGACAGCGAAGAAGAGGCTGCGGAAGGCGGAAAGACAACAGACCTCACAGGCATCGTGAGGACAGAACTGGGCGAGACGGCGTTCTTCACACCATGTCTTTCTGCTGCTGAAGACGGCTCGCTCGCCATATCTTTCACTATGCCGCAGAGCATGACGACATGGAGGATGTACGGCTTCATACACGACAGACAGATGAAGCACTGCTTCGTCGATACCACCTGCGTCGTGAAGAAAGATCTCATGGTAGTGCCGAACATGCCACGATTCCTCAGAGACGGAGACAAGACTGTCTTCTGCTCGACGGTGACAAACACCACAGCCGAACCGTTGAAGGCAAAGATGACTTTGCAGATTGAAGCACTCGACAGCAAGAAAACGCCGAAAGAGACGAGCCAGATGATTGTCATACCTGCCGACTCTACCGTCACGGTGACATTCGATGCCATCTCTGCCAACGCCGGAGACAGCGCATGGGTGGTCAGAATTGCGGCCATGGCAGAGAACGGAAGTGCCGACGGCGAGCAGCACGTCATACCTATTTTAAATAAAAAGGAACGCGTGACGAAGACACTGGCCTTCACACAACACGGAGCATCGACTGTGCAGAAAGACATTACAACGCTTCTGATAAAGGGTTCGGCAGACAGGACACTGACCGTAAGATACACCCCGAGGGCAGAACAGATGATAGCTGATGCCGTGAAGGATGCTGTAAACCCGAAAAGCGACGATGCCTTGTCTATGGCAGCTGCCGTTTATACAAACGCGCTGCTGCATCTCAACGACACTACAGAGATAGAGAAAAGGCTCACAGACATGCAGCTCGCGGACGGCATGATGCCATGGTGGAAGGGCATGGACGGTTCGGTGTATATCACAACGGCTGTTGCAAGACTGATGGCACGCCTCGCTTGCAACGGCTGCGAAACGGCTGCCACGGGCAACATCCTGAAGAAAGCGATGCCGCCGCTCTTTGCCCACATGAGAAAAGAGGTAGCGGAGATGCGGCGCACGCAGAAGGCGGCAAAGAAGAAATTTGTCCCCACGCCGTCCGCCACGCTCACTGACATTCTCTATATCTGCGCCCTCATGAAGCAGAACGGAGAAATGCCTGTCACTGACATGCAGACAAAGGGGGACATCGACTATCTCGTCTCGCTGCTCGCAAAACGGCAGAACACCGCATCCATCTACGAAAAAGCGAACGCGGCTATCATATTCAATGCTTTCGGGAAGAAGGAGAAGGCTGCCGAATACATGAAATCTGTGATGCAATACAGCGTTTGCACAGAAGAGGCTGGCAGATATTTCGACACGCCACGCGCCGACTACTCTTGGCGGAACTACCGCATCCCGACCGTCGTAGCCGCTATTGAGGCGGTCAATGCCGTCACGCCAGAAGACAGGACACACGTCGAGGAAATGCAGAAATGGCTGCTGCACGAGAAGCGGACACAGGCGTGGGACAACACTGTCAACACCGCTGATGCCATACACGCATTCTTCATCAACAGAAGAAACGCCGGCCAGGACAACTCGGCTGACGCAAGGCTGTTCATAGACGGCACGCCTCTATCCGTTGACGGCAGTGTCATGACAGAGAAACGGATGCCGTATGACAGCCAAAAGACTGTCACGGCAGAGAATACATCTGACGGTACGGCATGGGGCGCTGTATGTGTAAGCCAGACTGTAGAAGCGGACGACATCAACGCTGACGGCACCGGATTCGCCATAAAAAGAGACATCATCGTTGACGGAAAGGTGATTGACAGCGAGAAAGACGGC
>CALZMB010000190.1 GCA_945788485.1 uncultured bacterium
AAAACAGCCTAAAAAATCTGTCTCGTGTCAGATGCCGATTTTGAACACCCTACCTATAAGGGTATCAACACGCTTCTGATATTTCTTCACTATCTGAGGTTGAAAGCGGTATCTTCTGTCACCGCATTTTCCTTCCTCATATAGCTCTTTCAAGTATTCCTTACCATACTTTATAATCATACGAATATCCCTTTTTGCCTGCAATATTACAATAAAATCCCCTACAATTCACTATTTTAGTGAATGTTTTGCACTCGTTTTAACAATATTTATTAGGAGTTGATTGTAAAGTCAACCAATAATACATTTATTAACATGGTTAATTTTACGGTGACGAATATTATTGTTCTATGGATAAAACTACCTTGAGGTGAAGGTTGAATGATGAATGCTCTGATTCTTTTTTCTTGTGATAATAACACGGAGAAAAGAATAGATAAAAACTATATGCTTTCATCTGGCGCAAGGTTATTGTTTTTTCCAACGTAACGTTATTATCCTTAATTGCATAGGGTTAATATAATTTTGCATGAAATAGACTTCGCTTTCTTTTAGGGCAACCATAAACACAAGCCAGGCACCGCCCACAATTATCATGATGAAAGATATCTGTCTTCCCGTTCATTTTGATATAGCTCAATCATAAACACTCAAGTAACACGAAGGGTCAGAGGACCTGTCCCTCTGACCCTTATGACAGCAAATCGATGGTTAAAATATATGAAAATATGAAGTGGTTACTGCTAATATTGAGGGATGACTTACGTTATATAGACAGATGGCGCGAGGACGAGGGAAGCAGCTGACCGTGACCTCCGCAAAGACAACTATCATAACATCCTCTGAATGACAGAAAACGATTTTGAGAAAATAGCTTTTTCGTTGAGACCTCGCCTGCTTTCATTAGCGCGAGGATTCCTGTCATGCAAAGAGACGGCTGAGGATGTGACGCAGGAGACGCTGCTGCGTCTGTGGATTATGCGGCAACGGTGCCGCACGGAAGATGATGCCGCTGCCATCGCCACTGCCGTGGCGAAAAACCTGTGTATCGACATCTGGCGCAAGAAAAAGGAAATGAGGTTTGCAGACCTTGAGACGATTGCCGACAAGGTGTGCGCGGCGGCACCTGACGAGGGAGTGACTGACGAAAACCTGCAACGCCTGCACCGCGCCATGCTGCTGCTCTCCCAGAGAGACAGACGTATGTTGCGCATGAGGCATGAAGGCGGAATGGATGTGAAGCAGATTGCAGCAGCGATAGGCATCGCGCCTCGCTCTACAAGTGTGGCTCTGTGCCGGGCAAAAGAGCGATTATGGAAGATTCTTCAAACTGACGGATATGAATGAGACTTACTTAAAAGACTACTTTGAGGGCAGACTAAGCTCTGACGAAGAGAAGATGCTGGGCGAAAATATAGAGAATGACCCGGAGGCTTCTCCCGCAGAACACGTCATCGCCTCACTGCTGAGAGGAAGGACATTTGCGGAGAAGGAGATGGAGCAATGGACGGCAGACGACGGCTGCAAGGCGTTTGACGCTGTCATGGCTGCACGCAAGCATAAGAGGTTCCGCTACATAGCTGCCGGAATAGCAGCATCGGTCTGCTGCCTTGTCTTGCTCGTGACGTGGCTTGCAGATGAGCAGCCTACGCCGCTTGCCGCCACAATGCCTTACGCTTCAACCACGGAGAGCATAGCAAAGCGCACTTGCCCGACAGCCTCGCCACTGTCTGCTGACGCTGCAAAGCCCGAGACGGCTGCACATGACACAGAAGATGCATGTCGTCCGATGCGTGCAGACCGCACCAAGCAGCAAAGCCACCGCGCTGTCGCTGTCTCTTCATCTGAAGGAGTGGCGATGCTGACAGACGTGAACATCTCTGAAGACGATGTGCGGAGGATTGAAGAAAGGCTGAAGGCTGTGGAAGACAGCATGTGCATCGCACAAGTGGAGCAGATGATCAGCGAAGACAGGAAACTCAGTGAGCTTGTGGGACGACTGCTCTCGGATGCACGTAACAACTAACAGTTCAGTTGACAAGTAAAACAAGTTGACAAGTTGACGAGTTGTATGAAATTTTTCACGACAACAGAGACAACAAAGACAACCTTTGGCAAATGAATTGTTGTCACAGTTGTCACTTAGTGACACAACAACAAAGACAACTAATGCTTCATCATCAAGAATAAATGTTGTCACAGTTGTCTATGTTGTTTTGAACACCTGTCAACTAAAAAAATCAACTCGTCAACTCGTCAACTCGTTAACTCGTCAACTAAAAAAAATATATATGCATACTACAACCAAGTTACGCACTGCTTTTGCAGCAATCGCCATGATGCTCTGCATTTCTTCTGCTGCACAGGGAACGGACATTGCAGAGAAGATTATGCAAGACATGGAACGTCTGATAGGTTCTGCGGCTTTCGCCCACACCATGCAGCATGACGGACAGGGCATATACACCGACCATTTCAAATACACGCTGAGCGTAGAGGAGATGGCCGACACTGCTTTCCTGCCCGACGAGCTGCGGCGGCTGAGCCAGACGCTGTACGAGGCTGTGCCTATCTCGCCCGTAGCGTTAAGCCACAGGAGCGGCGGCGTGGCATCGCCTGTTGACTGTCTGGGATTTTATTGGCCTAACAAATACGAGACAGTGGCATTCAGCTACCCGCTGCCAGAGAAGCTGAACTACCAGTTTGTGACATTCACCGGAGCTGACGGACTGCGCCGCTGCTACGGCCTGGCATACCACAAGGTGGAGTTTACCGACCTTGCGGGAAAACCATACAAGAGCATCGACGGCTATGTGCTGAAACTGACGGGCAACCACTGGAACATATTCACTAACGTGCCGAACCATAAGAAGAAGGAGGGACACTATGTGCCGGGCATCGGCGGCATGACATCAGAAGACGGATATCGTAACGCTGCGACAATAACAAAGCTGCAGTCGATAGAGAAGATGTTCAAGGAGGCCGCCGCGAAACAGGACAGCAAGAACATGGACGCTATGGCATACGTGGCAGACAAGACGCTGACCGACGGGAGACCGCTGAGCCGCAAGGAATGTCAGACCATCGAGGCTGTCCTGCAGAACATGCTGGGAATGGCATCGACCGACGCACAGAGGGTGATACTGACCAACTCAAAGAATGCTCTCAAGAGCATGAATAACTTCTGGCGCAAGGAGAGCCGGCATGTCTGGAACTGCCATCCTTACCTGCTGCCGGAATGGAGATACAAGATGATATACTTCACCATGCCACAAGCCATTGAGCCGCAGGAGGCTGAACTGAAGTGGGAGCTGACTTGCACCGGATGCAGCAAGACAGACGGCGTGACGGTAAGCCTTATGCCCTACGAGAACTTCAAGCGGCAGTATGGCAACAGAAGGGACACCATAACATATAGCGGAGTGACATACGGAGGGCAGTTTGCCGTCATCCTGACTGACGACGCGACGAGGAAATGGGTTGTCGTGACAGACTCTGTGCCTGTCGTGATGGACATCATGACGGGCGAGGCGGAAGCAGCCTCAGAACTTAACCGCCGCTTTCTCGACTGCCAGCGCCACATACGCCGCATCGAGGGCGAGGCAAGGAAATACTCCACATCTACCGACGACTACATCGTGATAACAGACCAGGAGGGCATGAGGCGTGTCAGCGACAGTATATATGCATACATAGAAAAGACGATAGAGGAGAACAGCGACAACATGATAGCGACATACCTCTTAGCCGAGAACTACCCTGTCATGAAGCACAGCTCTCTGAAACGCCTGATGAAGGAGGGGGCGGCAGCACTCGCCCACCCCATGGCTGCGCCCGCAAGGAGATACTATGAGGGGCAGAAGCTGCGCCAGCCGGGACGCCGTTTCGCCGACGCTGCCATGGAAGACACTCTCGGCGTGTCTCACATGCTCAGCGACATAGCGGGGAAGGGACGCTACACTCTGCTGCATTTCTGGTCAACCGACTCATGGTGGAGCCGCAGGGAACTGGGGCATATAAAACAGGTGTATAGACAATATGCCGACCGCGGACTTGACGCTGTCAGCATATCGCTCAATCATGACCTGAAAGACTGGAAGAAATACGTCACCGCAAAGGGATTCAAATGGACACAGATGACAGCGCCGGGACTGTGGGAGAGCGACATCGTGAAGGCATACGGCGTGTCTGCCCTGCCTGAGATGGTGCTGATAGGTCCCGACGGAACCATCGTAGCGGAGGACATTCGCGGCGACGAACTGAAAGAGAAGATGAGAGAGATATTTGAATAGCTGATATTTCACATCGATGCAATGCCTTTCTGCCGATGCGGCCTCGACTGCCGTACCGGAAAGGGCGGCGCGTGTCTTGGAAAGACAATAAGTAGGTGTGCAGATTTTTTTCGTAAGTAACCAACAAAGTTGACTATCAACAGATTAATTAGTGGATATTATAAAGAATATGTCACGACCAGCCTGGAAGGCTGTACTAAGCGAAGCGATCGTAACCCGGGACACAGTCCCGGGACCCAATGGGAAAACAACTGTCTGGAACCAACGGTCACTGACCAACGGGAGGTAATGACAGTACCTTGCA
>CALZMB010000191.1 GCA_945788485.1 uncultured bacterium
TTCCGCCTGCAGTGTCAGTTCTTTTGCGTTCATTGTTGCTTGTATTTAAGGTTAATTTTTTAAGTTGACGAGTTAACAAGTTAACAAGTTGACGAGTTGATAGTTTTTTTTGTTGACGAGTTGATAGTTTACGAGTTCCAGAGTTTCTGAGTTGACAGTACAAACAACTTGTCAACTCGTCAACTCGTTAACTTGTCAACTGAAAAAGTCAACTTGTCAACTAAGAAGAATCATATCAGATTCATGAACTCTTGTCTTGTCTCGGCTTTTTTGAAAACGCCGGAGAACGCGGATGTCGTGGTGACGGAATTGACTTTCTCTACGCCTCTCATCTGCATGCATGTATGCTCAGCTTCTATGACGACCATCACTCCCATGGGTTTCAGTGTCTGCTGTATGCACTCCATGATTTGCTGTGTCATGCGTTCTTGCACCTGCAGTCTGCGTGCGAAGACCTCTACGACGCGTGCTATTTTCGACAGCCCGGTAATTGTTCCGTTGGGGATGTATGCCACGTGTACCTTTCCGAAGAACGGAAGCATGTGGTGTTCGCACAGGGAATGGAATGTGATGTCTTTGACGATGACCATGTGGTTGTACTCTTCGTGGAAGAGTGCTTTCTCAAGAATCGCCTTCGGGTCTTGCAGGTAGCCTTTTGTCAGATACTGCATTGCTTTTGCGACACGCATTGGCGTCTGTTGCAGTCCTTCACGGTGAGGATCTTCTCCGAGCAGCGAGAGTATGTGCCTATAGTGTTCGGCGAGTTCGCCGAGGCCCTCTCGCAGGTATGTTTCTTCTTCAATCATGATTCTTTTCTTGCATTTCCGTTAGTACTGCACGTTTATGGTGCCTTTCACGAGGCACGCCTGTGTATATCCCATCGCTTTCACCTGCTTGAGCATTTCCTGCGCTTCGGCGTAGTCTGTAAAGTTTCCGGCGCGGCATTTCCAGCTTGGCGAGTAGAAGTGTACATATACTGGCAGTGTCGGGAAGCTGCTTTTGAGGCGTGCAGCTATCTGGTTGCATTTCTCTCGGTCTATGCGTTTGTTACCTCCGGAATAGACCTGTATTCTGTATCCCTTAGTCTTGTAGCTGTTTCGCATGATTTTCTTGTTGAGGTTCACATCTTCGGCATCGTTCTCCGTTGGTGTGTTTGTCGTGCGTTCAGCAGTGCTGTTGTCGGGTTTCTCTGATTCTTTGGTATGGTTGTCGGCCGTCTCGGGGCTTCTTCCGTTGTTTGCGGAGGAAGCGTTGTTGCCGTTGTTTGCATTCTCTTTCTTGTCGTATGGCGTGTGTTTCTCAGCCGTTTTTCCTGCATGTTGCGTTTCTTTTTGCGTGTTCGTCCTGCCGGCGTCGCTGTTTCCTGCTGCGTTGTTGTTTCCTGCTGCGGCAGATGTCACATGGTTGACGAGGCGGTCGATGTCGCTGCTTTGGTTCACGACGACGGTCCCTTTTCCGTTCTCGACACGTTGCAGTTTCTCAGTGAAGGTTTGCGCTTCTGCTGAGACGGCGAAACAGATGGCTGTCAGTAGTAAGATTATTTTCCTCATTCTGCTAATCATAGATGAGTGGTATGTAGCTAATGGTTTTACGTGTAGTGTGCCATGTCTGCGGCAAGTGTGTGCCAGCGTTGCATTATCATTATCCGCTGCTGTCGCCTTGATGCGGCGGCAGCAGCGTAGATAGCGGGTGATTATCAGTTCCAAGCGTCGATGATGCCCTTGAAGTCAGCGGCTTTCAGTGAGGCTCCGCCAATGAGACCTCCGTCGATGTCAGGCTTAGCGAAGAGCTCGGGAGCGTTGCTTGCCTTGCATGAGCCGCCGTAGAGGATTGTCGTCTCTGCCGCAGCCTCAGCGCCATAGACCTCAGCCACGCATGAGCGGATGTATGCGTGAATCTCTTCTGCCTGCTCAGCAGTAGCTGTCTTGCCTGTGCCGATTGCCCAGATTGGCTCGTAAGCGATCACGATATTCTTCCACTGCTCTGGTGTGAGGTGGAATACAGAGCCTGCCAGCTCTGCCTTGCAGACAGCTTCCTGCTCGTTAGCCTCACGCTGTTCGAGGCTCTCTCCGATGCAGAAGATCACCTTCAGTCCGTTAGCGAGTGCGAGTTCTACTTTCTCTTTGAGGATTTCCGGTGTCTCGTTGTAGTATTCGCGACGCTCAGAGTGTCCGAGTATGACATATTCTGCGCCTGTAGATTTCACCATTTCAGCAGACACCTCGCCTGTGTATGCGCCCGATGCCTTGTTTGCGCAGTTCTCTGCACTGAGTTTGATGCAGCTGTCCTTGATTACCTCAGCAACGCTTGCGAGATGGATGAAAGGTGTGCCGATGATGACTTCGCAGTTAGGATTCTTCACAACCTCTGTGAGTTCTTTGGCGAGAGCGATGCCCTCCTGCAGGTTCTTGTTCATTTTCCAGTTGCCTGCAACGATTTTCTTTGCCATAATCTTTGTAACTTTTTTGTTTAGAATGGTTTGTGTATTGTGATTAATGATATCTCAGTTGTTGTTTGCCGTAGCCCCGGCGAGTATTGCGTCGAAGTCCTCGGGTTCTGGCAGACGGTTGTGGCTCCATTTCCCGACGACGACGCCTTGTTTTAGCACCATCAGTCCGGGGTTGCTTCGTATGACGGTTTTGAGCGTTGTGGCGTCAGTGTTGCAGAAGGGATATTCCGCTCCTGTCAGTTCCCGCCATCGCGCTACGGCTGCGTCGCTGCTCGCCGTGAGGCATACGAAGGTGTAACGGCGTTCCAGGCAATACTCGTATATCTGGTCGATGGAGCCGAAGTTCTGGTCGTCGGCATGTTCGAGGTTAGGCGAAATAAGGAGGAAGGCATATTCCGGCGCGGACAATATGTCGTCGGTGATGTCTGTCCCCGTGTCGTCGATGATTGAGAAATCGTGTATCGGAGGGACATAGCCCTCTTTCACCGTCACGGAGCGGCTGTCGATGAAAGTCCATGTCGAATCGGGATAGTCTTCTAACGAGAACTCTTTCCGCACCCCGTCTTTCTCCATGATGAATGTTGTCTCTATCACGGGCTGCTCGGCATCCTCCGGAATCTCCATCCCCGCGCGTATATCCGCCCCGACATGATACGGCCGGAAGTCGATGAGCGGCAGGTCGTAGAGACACCAGAGGCTCAGCACGACGGAGGCTACAGGCACCGCCTGCACCACCATCCATTGCGCCGCTCTCGACATCAGCCTGCCTGCCGCCAGTGGCCAGCGTGCAGCGACGAGAGCCAGCGATGTCAGCACGATGTTCTTCAACAGCGTCTCGCCGTTGGTCAGCGAGAGGGCGTCGCCGAAGCATCCGCAGTCTTTCACCGGGTCGGCAATCCATATCCACACCGTCACGGCTGTCATCACCGCCATGAAGAGCAGCGCGGCACGCGAGACGAGGCGGCGCGCTATGGCGAGCAGCATGAATGCTCCGAGCGACAACTCCAGCGCGCTCAACAGCACAGAGGAGAGCAGCGTGGCCCAGTCGGGCACATAATCTGCGACGCCGAGCGCCGCGGCGTAGTCCTGAAACTTATACTGCGTGCCGAGGGGGTCGATGGCTTTCACGAAGCCAGAGAAGAGGAATGTCGCCCCGAGCACTGTGCGTGCCGCCCAAACCGCCGGCTTCTTCATCCCCTCACCCATTGCCCAGCTTTATGACGCCGAACACGGCATAGTTGATGATGTCCATATAGTTCGACGCGACACCCTCTGAGACGAGTGTCTCGCCGCCGTGGTTCTCGATTTCCTTCACGCGCTCTATCTTCGTCAGGATGAAATCGGTGTAGCTGCTGACGCGCATCCCCCGCCACGCCTCGTCATAGTCGTGGTTCTTCTTCAGCATCAGCTTCAGGCACTCGTCGGCGTAAGCGTCGTAGAGTTTCATCGCCTCGTCGTTCGTCATGTCTATCTCGTCGGTGAAGCCGTGCTCAAGCTGTATCAGCCCCACGATGCCGTAGTTGATCAGCGCCATGAACTCAGGCAGGATGCCCTCGCCCACCATCGACAGTTTCTTTATCTCTAACGAGCGGATGCGCTTCGCCTTGATGAAGAGCTGGTCGGTCAGCGACGACGGGCGCAGCATACGCCACGAGGGCTTGTAATCGTAGAGTTTCTTCTCGAACACATCGCGGCAACGCGACATGGCATTGCGGAACTCCTGTTCTGTATGGTTCGGTTCTTTTGACATATCGTATTCTTTTCAGACCACAAAGGTAGCAATTTTTATTGAACTGACCAAGAATTTAGACTTTTTTATATACAGTCTGCCCACACAACAGGCATATTGCAGCGGTCTTGCGCCGTCGCGCCTACGCGCCGGACACTATTGCGCAGCGTGGCAGACATGCTCTGCCTCCGAAGCAAAAGCCTCCGGATGACGCCGCGAAACAGTCGAGATGGTGGCGCCAGGAAATCAAGATGGTGGTGCTGAATAGTCAAGATGGTGGCGCCAAACAGTCAAGATGGTGGCGCCAGAAAGAGTATGCCGTGACCGTATGGTAGCAGTCAAAAGTTCGTATGGTAGCAGTCAAAAGTTCGTATGGTAGC
>CALZMB010000192.1 GCA_945788485.1 uncultured bacterium
AACCCTTAAATATTCATAAATTTGACGGTGGGCATTTATAGAACCCACCTAAATTCTTGAGATGCTACAAGTAGCATTCTGATACACATAATACATTCCCATCAGTCCATCCCTCCGGTGGATTGGTGGGAATATGCGTACAATCCCCCCGCTCCTCCTGCCCCTGCCATCGCGCCCCTGCGCCCCTCTGTCCTGTTCGCGCCTGCTCGGCAGGCGCGCTTTCCCCTCCAAATCAAAACAAAAAACTATGACAGGTCTCACCGACAGCCAGATAGCCGACGCGCGCCGCCAACACGGGTGGAACATCCTCACCCCGCCCAAGAAGCAGCCGCTCTGGAAGCTATACATCGAGAAATACAACGACCCCATCATCCGCATCCTCCTCCTTGCGGCTGCCATCTCGCTCGCCCTCGCCATCGCCGAAGGGCATTATGTCGAGACGGCAGGCATCTTCATCGCCATCTTCCTCGCCACGACGGTGGGCTTCCTCTTCGAGATGGACGCCGCGAAGAAATTCGATGTCCTCACACAGCTCAACGAAGAACAGAAGGTGAAGGTGGTGCGCAACGGCGCTGTCCAGCTCATCCCCCGCCGCGAGATTGTCGTCGGAGACACCGTCATCATCGAGACGGGCGACGAGATACCCGCTGACGGCATCCTCACCCAGTGCCGCTCGCTACAGGTTGACGAGTCGATGCTCACCGGAGAGCCTATCACCACGAAGGTCATGCAAGACGGCGCCGCCCTCCCCGCACACGAGGCGTATGCCAAGAACTACGTCATGCGCTCGACGATGGTGATGAACGGCAGTGGCGTCTTCCTCGTCACAGCCGTCGGCGACGAGACGGAGATAGGCAAGGTGGCGCGCACGTCGAGCGAGAAAACCAACGTGAAGACACCCCTCGCCCTGCAGCTCGACCGCCTCGGCAAAATCATCAGCCGCTTCGGGTTCTCTGTCTCCATCGGCGCCGCTGTCCTCTTCCTCGGGCACGACATCCTCGTCAATCCCCAGTGGCAGACCGTCGGCACGCCTCAGGCAGACTACCTGCACCTCTCGTCCATCGTACTCAGATATTTCATGATGGCTGTCTCGCTCATCGTCATGGCGGTGCCAGAGGGCTTGCCCATGGCTGTCACCCTCTCCCTCGCCCTCAATATGCGCCGGATGCTCAAGAGCCACAACCTCGTCAGGAAGCTCCACGCCTGCGAGACGATGGGTGCCGTCACCGTCATCTGCACCGACAAGACAGGCACCCTCACGCAGAACAAGATGCAGGTGGGCGAAGCCATCCTCCTCTCTGACGACAACGCCCTCCTCAACGAGGCGATAGCCGTCAACACCACCGCCCATCTCGACGGAGAACGAGGCATCGGAAACCCTACTGAGGTAGCCCTCCTCCTCTGGATGAAACACCGGCAGTGCGACTACACCACGCTGCGTCAGGCGGCGGACATCATCTCCCAAGAGCCTTTCTCCACCGAGACGAAGCGCATGACGACAACCGTCCGCCACGCCGACGGCACGTCCCTCACTTTCCTCAAAGGCGCGCCGGAGATTGTCATGGCGCAATGCCAGATGGACGGCAGCCTCCGCGAAGAGATACAGTCCAACCTGCTGCGCTGCCAGCACAAGGCGATGCGCACGCTCGCCCTCGCCGTCTCTCCTGACGGCAAGGCCTTCACCATGCAGGCGGTCTTCGGCATCAACGACCCCATACGCCCTGACGTGGCAGGAGCTGTGCGCAACTGCCACGACGCAGGCATAGAGGTGAAGATTGTCACGGGCGACGTCGATGCCACCGCTTGCCAGATAGCGCGCGAGATAGGCATCATGCCCGACACGCCCCCGCACGATGCGGCGCCCCTCTCCATCTCCGGCGCGGACTTCGCCGCCCTCTCCGACGATGAGGCGCTGCGTCTTATACCGTCCTTGAGGGTGATGTCACGCGCACGCCCGTCGGACAAGCAACGCCTCGTGCAGCTGCTGCAACGCAGCGGACAGGTGGTGGCGGTGACAGGCGACGGCACCAACGACGCGCCCGCACTCAACTACGCACACGTCGGACTGTCACTCGGCTCTGGCACCAACGTCGCGAAAGAGGCGTCAGACATGACGCTACTCGACGATTCCTTCTCCTCCATCGCCAACGCCGTCATGTGGGGACGCTCGTTGTACAAGAACATCCAGCGCTTCCTCTTCTTCCAGCTCGTCGTCAATGTCGTGGCTCTGTGCCTCGTCGTCGCCGGCTCGCTCGTAGGCACAGAGATGCCGCTCACCATCACTCAAATCCTATGGGTGAACCTCATCATGGACACCTTTGCCGCCCTCGCCCTCTCGTCCCTCCCTCCGTCGCGCGAGGTGATGAAAGAGAAGCCGCGCCGCCAAAGTGACTTCATCCTCTCGAAAGGCATCATGCGAGGCATCGCCGCCGTCGGACTGGCGATGTTCGCCGTCATGTTCGCCTTCCTCCTCTATTGCGAACGGGGCATCGACTTCAACTCCTACGACACCAACAAAGCGGGCATCGACATCAGAGAGCTGACATGGTTCTTCACCACCTTCGTCATGATGCAGACCTGGAACCTCTTCAACGCCAAGACCATCGGCTCGCGACATAGCGCGCTGCGCAAGCTGTGGCGCGAGAAAGCCATGCTCCTCGTCATCTTCTGCATCGTTGCCGGGCAGTATGCCATTGTCACCTTCGGTGGCGGGATGTTCCGCTGCGTGCCGCTCTCCGTCACCGAATGGCTCGTCATCATCATAGCCACATCACCCGTACTCATCATCGGCGAACTCTATCGCCTGCTTTGCAGAAACCATCACAACCCTTCATGAACCACCCTGCACCACACCAACCCCGCTACTGCGCCACCATCGGCAACTTCGACGGCATACACCTCGGACACCGCCAGGTGCTGCTGCGCCTGAAAGAGCTGGCGGCAGAGCGCGGCTTGCAGACGATGGTCGTCACCTTCGACCGCCATCCCGCCGCCACTGTCTGCCCCGACCGTCTCCCCATGCAGCTGATGACGCTCGACGAGAAGGTGGCGACACTCAAGGCGCTGGGCATCGATAGGGTAGAGGTGCTCACCTTCGACCGCGACATGATGCAGCTCCCCGCGTTCAATTTCATGCAGGACATCCTCCGCGACCGCTTCTCCGTCGCCGTCCTCCTCACCGGCTACGACAACCATTTCGGCAAGCGCAACGCCGCTGAGGATTTCCACACCTACCAGAGCTACGGCCACCGCCTCGGCATTGATGTCGTTGAAGGCCCGCGCCCGGAGGAATGTGGTCTCTTCGAGGGCACGCCCATCTCCTCCTCCCTCGTCCGCCGCCTGCTGAAAGAGGGGCGCGCCGCTGCCGCCCGCCACCTCCTCGCCCAGTCCTAAGCCCCCTCCTCGCCCCTCTGTACTGTTCGCCCCTGCCCGGCAGGCGCGCTCCTCCATCCCTCCTGCCCCTCGCGCCCCCGTTCTCCGGGCATCCGCCCGGGGCTTTTCCCCACCTCAATCCCCCAACAAACATGAAACAAGCCCTCCTCTATTTCCTCTCCTTCGTCCTCATCCAGCTGCTCGCGTCGCTTGGTGTCAGCGCCCTCGCCGCCGCCGTCCCCCTCGGCGACACCCGTGCCGTCCTACTCATCACCACCATCCTCGCCAACGCCGCTGTCATCCTCGTATTCTTCGCCCTCAGGTGGGTGCCCCTCTCCACGGCGTTATTCGTCAAGGCGAATGTACCCCTCGCCGCCCTCACCGCCGCCCTCGCCTTCGGTATGCTCCTCCCCTCGCTCGTTGTCGAGAACCTCATCCCCGAGGCGATGCGCCAGGACCTCCTCGCCGATGTCTTCAAACTCCTCCTCTCCTCCCCATGGGGCTATGTCGCCATCGCCCTCCTCGCCCCCGTCGCTGAGGAGATGGTGTTCCGCGGGGCTGTGCTCCGCGCCGCCACGGCGTTCTTCTCCTGCCGCCTCGCCAACGCCCGCAGCGCCGCATGGGCAGCCATCATCTTCTCCGCCGCCCTCTTCTCCGCCGTACACGGCAACCCCGCCCAGATGCCACACGCCTTCCTCATCGGCATCCTCCTTGCGTGGCTCACACACCACACCGGCTCCATCGTCCCCGCCGTCATCGTCCATTGGATAAACAACTCCTCTGCCTTCATCCTCTATTGGCTCATACCCGATTCCTACGACATGACTCCCGACCAGCTCTTCGGCGGCTGCAACGCCGCCTTCTTCGCCGCCCTCGGCGCGTCCCTCCTCCTCTTCCTCGCCTCCCTGCTCGCCATCAGCCGCACTAAACCCACCAACTCACCATACGCCCAATGAACCTCAAACGTATCACCGGCTCCCTCACCTTCCGCATCAACCTCACACTTTTCGTTGTCATCGGCATCCTTGCCTTCGGCTTCTCAAAAGCCATCGTCCATGTCGTCAATGTCATAAACAACGGAAACCAGTGCGTCAGCCTCTCTACCATCGTCTCGCAGGCGGTCGATGCGCACCTCCTCCGTATCGAGAACGCCACGAAGGCTGCCGCCGCCATCAACCACGAC